>CAYTRA010000032.1:0-12940 GCA_964439675.1 uncultured Dehalococcoidaceae bacterium | reverse complement strand
CCCTGGCGGTGAACAAGCTGCGCGGCACCATCAACATCTGCGCAGTGAAGGCGCCGGGCTTCGGTGACCGCCGCAAGGAGAACCTGGGCGACATTGCCGCCTTCACGGGCGCGCAGCTCATCTCCCAGGAACTGAACCGCACGCTGGACTCCGTGGTGGCCTCTGACTTCGGCCGCGCCCGCCGGGTGGTGATCACGAAGGAAGACACGGCGATCATCGAGGGCAAGGGCACCAAGAAGGCCATCGACGACCGGATGAAGATGATCCGGGCCGCCCTGGAGCGCGCGACCAGCGACTGGGACCGCGAGAAGCTGCAGGAGCGCCTGGGCAAGCTGTCCGGCTCCGTGGCCATCATCAAGGTCGGCGCCGCCACCGAGGTGGAACTGACCGAGAAGAAGCACCGCGTGGAGGACGCCCTGTCCGCCACTCGGGCGGCCGTGGAAGAGGGCATCGTCCCCGGCGGTGGCGTTGCGTTCCTGAACGCACTGCCGGCGCTCGACAACCTCGAGCTGGAGAACTCCGACGAGGCGACGGGCCTGCGCATCCTGCGCCGCGCGCTGGAAGAGCCGCTCCGCCGCATCGCCACCAACTCCGGCCAGGACGGCTCCGTGGTGGTGCAGAAGGTCATGAGCCTGAAGAAGGGCCAGGGCTACGACGCGGCCACGGACAACTACGGCGACATGATCAAGCTGGGCATCATTGACCCGGCGAAGGTCACGAAGGCTGCGCTGGAGAACGCCGTATCCATCGCCGGCATGGTCCTGACCACCAACGTGCTGGTCACGGACGCGCCGGAAGGCCAGCAGGCGGCCGGCGCCGGCGCCGGCATGGACATGTACTAGTCCGGGCCTACGAGTCACATACGGGGCGGGGCCGGGAGACCGGCCCCGTTCTGTTCCCTTCGGGCCGCCTTCTACTCCCAGGGGGCCGCCCGGTATCCTGAGATTACTCCCCCGCTGGAGCGTCCATGTACGGCGACAACGGCCCCGTCCTGGACCTGGACTCCGCCGCCGAGGCGATCGCCGAGGCCGAGATCCTGGTCATTGGCTTCGACTTCACCCACGATCGCGTCCTGCTGGACCTGCGGCCCGACCCGGACGGCATGACCGCCCCGGTCGTGGAGATCGTGGAGCCCCTGGGCTCGGCTACCGAACGCACGATGTGGCTCCAGGAACGCCGGCCCTCGGTGGCTCCGCCGGAGCGGTTCATCTTCTTCACGTGGCCGCACACCGCCGACTACCTGCGCGACTCCTCGCTCCTGGACATGGTGGCGACGCGCCTGCAGCACGAGCAGGGCGTGGACGTGCGAGGCGACCTGGGCAGCATCCTGGGCGAACTCCGCCGCCGAGAGCGCGCCGACACCCGCTCCGCCGTCACCGGCGCCGAGGGCTTCGAGACGCTGTGGAGCCGCAAGGGCCGGCGGCGCGGGTAGGCCTACTCCGCCGTCAGCCGCTTCCCCATCGTCTCGCGGAGCAGGTGCTGGAAGCGGCGGCCGCGGCGCAGGGTGAGGAGGATCGTCAGCGTCTCCTCGTCCGGGGCGTCCGAATCGATGCGGACGTCACCGCCCTCGAGGACATACTCGTTCAGGGCAGTGCAGATGTCGGAGAGGTACTCGCGGCGGAGGCGGGCAGCATCAGGCATGGTCGGATCCTGGATCCGGACGCCGTTCCTCCGCCCCAGGAGAAGGCGTATGACAGATTGGCATATCGAGGTTACACCACCCCGACGACGCCAAAGGTCTAGAGGCTGACGATTTAGCGGGTCAAGTGAGCGTCCACCAACGCCCGACGCGCGTCTCCTCGTCCTCGTCGCCCGCGCCTCCGCGCCCGATGAACCACGCGACGACCGCCGCGAGCGCCATGACCACCGCTGCCGCGATGAAGACCTCGCGGAACGTGTCTACCTGTGCCGTCGCCACCAGGTCCTCGAACTCGGGCGAATCGAACGGGACGGAGCCGGCGCGCGCGTAGAACCGTCCGAGGCCGGACGACGTCAGCAGCGCCGCCCCCACCAGCATCCCGGTCACCCTCGAGAGCGTGAGCCACGCCGAGGCGGCGGCGCGGTGCTCCGGCGCGGCACGCTCGAGGACGGCGGCGGCCACCGGCGCGATCACCAGGCCGAACCCGAACCCACCGAGGAGTTGCGGGACGGTGCGGAGCACCTCGGACAGGTCGCGGTCCCAGGCCTGGAGGCCGGCGAAGCACACCGCCGCCATCAGCATTCCCAGCGTCGCGGTGGCCCGCAGTCCGAGGCGTGCCCCCAACCAACCGCCGGCGAACGCGCCCAGCGGCACGGCGACGGTGAGACGCATCAGCGTGAGGCCGCCCTCCAGCGCGCCGTCCGCCAGCACGAGGTTCACGAAGAGCGGCACGCCGATGAGCGCGATGATGAGACCGCCCCCGAGGAGGAACGAGGCGAGGTTCGCGGCCAGCACCTGCCGGTCGCGCAGCGCGGCCAGGGGGGCCATCGGGTCCGCAGTGCGCCGCTCGTGCGCGAGGAACCACCACGCGAGGGCTGCGACCGCGGCGAGCATCGCTACGGTCAACACCAGGGGGCGTGGGGCGTTGGGGTCGTCCACCAGCGTGAACGTGAGCAGCGCGAGCGCGGCGCCGAGGATCGCCGCGCCGGTCCAGTCAATGCGGCCTCGGGAGCGCTCGGAGTCCGCGAGGCGCCAGACGGCCCAGGCGACGGGCAGGGTCATGGGGATGTTCACCCAGAACACCGTGCGCCAGCCCCAGAACTCCGCGATGCTCCCGCCCCATAGCGGCCCCAACAGCGCGCCAGCCTCGGATGCCCCGGCGATGGCGCCGAGGCCCACGAGGCGGCGCTCCGGCGGGAGTTGCGCGACCACGATGGCCATGGCCACCGGCACCACGCCGCCGCCGCCGACCGCCTGTAGGCCCCGCGCGAGCACCAGCGGCGTGAACGAGGGGGCGAGGGCGACGAGCGCACTGCCGAGCATGAACAGCGCGAGGCAGGCGGCGAAGACACGGGCGTGGCCGTAGACGTCCGCGATGCGTCCCACGATGGGCAGCGCCACCAGGTAGCCGAGCAGGTAGGCGTTCACCACCCAGGAGGCGCGGTAGAAGTCGTCCACCGTCAGCCCGATCTCGTCCACGATGGGCGGGAGGACGGTGACGATGGACGTCTGGTCGTCCGCGGCGACGAAGACGCCGGCAGCGATGGCGACCAGGAGCCAGCGCGCGCGTCGCTCCGCCTGGGCGGTGCTGGTGCTGGCGGTCGCGCTCACTCCGGCGCGGTGATCTCGACGGGCTCGTCGAAGGCGCTGAGGTCGATGCGGCGGACGATGTCGTCGGCGTCGTCCGGTGTGGCGGGGCCTGTGAGTTCGGCGCGGTACGGCCGCGAGTCATCGATGCCGACCCAGACGAGCGCCTCCACCGGCATGCCCGGCTCCGCGTTCGGCACCACCTCTTGCAGGTCGCCCGAGTCCACCTGCGCCTGGATGACGTACGCCTCGACGCCCTCGATCTCGTCCGTGCGCACCACCTCGGCGCCGGTCACGCCGCGCATGAGGGCGGTGATGCCGGTGGAGGGGTCGAAAATCTGGTCGATGCGGATCTCCTGCTCCACCCAGGAGCCGGTGATGGGGTTCTTGAAGTACTGCTCCTCCGGCAGGATCACGATGCCGGAGGAGATGTTGGAGCCGAACGCGCGGGCGGTGATGTCCAGTTGGAGGTGCTCTGGCCCCGCGTAGTCGCCCTCCGCGGAGGTCATGGACAGGCCGCTGATGATCTGCGTGCCGCCATTCTCATGCTCCACGCGGACGTGGAAGGACTCCGCCTCCTCCAGCCGGTCCGCCGCCTCCTGTAGCACCGCGTCGGCGTCCACCTCGGACAGGTCGCGCTCCTCGCCGTCCTCGGTGTCCCCGCCACAGGCGGCGATCAGCAGCACGGCGAACATCGGGAGAATCGCGAGCCATCGAGGTAGTCGGGGGAGTGGCGGCATCGGTACCTCCGGTTGCCCCTCGATCGTCGCACAGGCCCGGCTCGCGCGGGACTGTCGGCCCTGTGCCAGGTACGCGAGGCGGCTAGCATGCGAGCATGCCCACACCTCGAAGGTCCGATGCGCAGACGGCGCGGCCGAAGCGCGCGGCTCGCGCTGCCAGCACTCCCCGCGGCGAACTGTGGTCGCCGCGCGAGATCATCGAGATCCTGGACGCGGAGTACGGGCGGGCGCCACAGCAACTCTCCAACGAGCCGGTCTTCGAGGTGGTGCTCACGCTCCTCTCTCAGCACACGTCCGACCTCAACTCCGGCGAGGCGATGCACCGCCTGGTGGAGCGCTTCCCGGACTGGGACGCCGTGCTGGACGCGCCCGTGAGCGAGGTGGAGGACGCCATCCGGCCGGGTGGGCTGGCACCCACGAAGTCCAAGCGCATGCACGCGCTGCTCGCGGAGATCAGGGGGCGCCGCCCGGACTGGGACCTCTCCTTCCTCGCGGACATGGACCTCGAGGAGGCGAAGCAGTGGCTGACCTCGCTGCCCGGCGTAGGACCGAAGACGGCGGCGTGCGTGCTGCTCTTCTCGCTCGGCCGGCCGGCGCTCCCGGTGGATACGCACGTCGAGCGCGTCTCGAAGCGACTGGGACTCGTGCCGCTGCAGATGCCGGCGGACAAGGCGCACGACGCGCTGGAGGGCATGGTGGAGCCGGAGGACGTCTACGCGTTCCACGTGGACTTGATCCAGCACGGCCGCCGCACCTGCCACGCCCGCAATCCGAAGTGCGGCGAATGCGCCCTGGCCGCGAAGTGCCCTCGGGTGGGCGTCGCCTGACGGAGCATCGAGGCGGCGCATAGCCCTCGATGCGCACCGGTGCGAGGACGTGAAGAGGCCCACCTTGCGGTGGGCCTCTCCGTGGGACGCGTAGGAGTCGGAGGGGTCTACACGTCCAGCCAGTAGTACGGCAGGTTCTCGCTGGCGGCGCCGTAGCCGCGGGTGCGGCGGACGCCTCGGACTTCCGGTTGGAAGGCCTCCCAGACCGCGCCGCCGGAGGGCTGCACCGGGACGTAGAACATCTGGTCCCCGTTGCGGCGCTGCATCTCCGCGACGAACTCGCGACGGGTGGGCTCGTCCATCTCGTGGCGCTGCTTGGTGATGAGGTCGTCCATCACCGGGTCGTGCACGCGCCCGTGGTTGGACTGGTCCTGCCCGAACATGCGGTTGAAGTAGCCGTTGATCTCCGGGAACGGCGTCTCCACGCCCAGCATGAGGCCGTTGAACTCGCCCCGGAACGTCTGGGTGATGTACTGCGAGTTGTAGTCCTGCGGCTCGTTGGTGAGCGGGATGCCCACGTCACCCAGCCACGCGAACACCACCTGCGCCAGCCGGTCGAAGCCGGGGCCGTAGTGGTTGTTGCCTGCGTAGTGGAAGTTGATCTCGTCACTGCCCAGGCCCACGGCCTGCAACAGCGCCGTCGCCTCCTCCGGGTTGAACTCGAAGTACGCGGCCGAGGGGCCCTGCTCCTCCGACTGCGGGTCAACCCACCAGCGCGGGCCGAAGGAGGCCGGCACCGGGCAGTTGTTCCACATGACGGGGTAGTGGAGGCCAGCCTCCGTGATGGCGCCCAGGTTGAAGCCGAACTCCATCTGCCCCGCGCGGTCGATGGCCATGGAGACGGCGCGTCGGAAGCGCTCGTCACGCCACGGCGCGGTGGGGTCGCGGTCCTCGCCCGAGAAGCCGACAAAGTTCAGCGTGCCGCCCGGAATGGGCACCCACTGGACGTCCGGGGACTCCTCGCGGAGGTTGGGGACGTCGTCGGAGGTGACCGTCATGGCCATGATGCTGCCGGCCTGGAACTGGGCCATCCGGTTCGCGTACTCCGGGATGATCAGCGTCTGCACGCCGTCCAGGTACGGGACGCCGGACTCGAAGTACTCCGGGTGCTTGCTGTAGTTCAGCGACTGCGAGACGAGGTACTCGTCCAGCACCCACGGCCCCGTGCCGATGGCCTGGAGCGAGGGGTCGAAGCCGCCATCCGCCTCGGTGGGCTGGATGAAGAGCAGGTTCGCGTCTGACAGCGTCTCCAGGAAGGACGGCGAGGGGCCGTCCAGCGTGAACTGGAGCGTGTAGTCGTCCAGCGCCTCCACGCCGGTGATGTAGGAGACGGCCGCCGCGTTCGGCGAGCCCTCCGCCGTCAGGCGCTCGAAGGAGAACAGGACGTCCGCGGAGGTCATCTCGCGGCCGCTGACCGGGGCCACGTTGTGGAACTTCACGCCCTGCTTGAGTTTGACCACCCAGTGCTGGCCGTCCTGCGACTCCGCGGACTCCGCCACGTCCGGGACAATCTCCGCCTCGTACGGCTGTACGCCCGGCTGGGCATCGATGCGGAAGAGGCGGCTGTAGGTGTGCGCGGCCACCGTCTTGGTGTTGGAGGACGCGTTGCGGTACGGGTCGATGGTCGGCGGGTCGTTGGTGAGCGTGTACTTGTAGACGCCGCCGCGCTTCGCCTCGCCGCCGGTGGCGGTGGCGGTCACGCCCTGCGCCGGCCCCTGGTCTCCGCCGGCGGCCGTCGAGGTCGCCGTCGCGGTCGGTTCGTCATCGTCGCCGCCGCACCCCAGCAGCGCCGCACCGGCGAGGCCCGCGCCCGCGAGTCCCGCCCCCCTCAGCAGCGACCGACGCTGCACCTTTCCGCGCCAGGAGCGCGGCCAATCAAACTCCTGCATCGGTTAATTCCCTCCACCTTCACAGGATGAAACTGATCAAGGCTCGGGAGGTATAGCAGACGAAATACGTAGCACCGTCTGAGGCCAATACGTACCTCCACGGGAACTTTGACTTACCGAATCACGACGCGCATAAGCATCGCCTTCTGCAAGACGCTCGTTATCGCCCCTGATGCCGTCCATCACGCACATCATCATGGAATGGGCCATGGCGAGCGGGGACGGCCCCCTCGACCCGAGGAGTAGCGAGAGTGTTGTGTCCGAGGCTCCGCCCCTATACTGCGCACCTGATGGAAGGAATGGGCTCGATGACGACCTCGACCGGCCGGTTCGCCCTGCGCTCTCTGCGCCAGCGGGCGGAGGCTCGTCGCCGTCGTCGTACGCGAACTGCCTGCACACCCCCGGCCGCGTAACGACACCCCTCGGAGCCCCTTCATGACCTCCTCTGACTCTGCTCCCTTCCCGGCCTCGTCCTGGCTCGATGGCGATTGGATCGAGGGCGGCGGCGTGACCACGCCCGCCGGCTTCGTCGCCGGCGGCACCTACGCCGGCATCAAGACCTACGGGCCGGAGCCGCGCCTGGACGTCGGCATCCTCGCGGCCGAGGGCGGGCCCCTGGTGGCGGCCGGCGTGTTCACCCGCAACGGGGTCGTCGGGCACTCCGTCACCCACAACCGCCGCATCCTCGCGGCTCGCTCGGACGTGCGAGGGGTGGTGTGCAACTCCGGTAACGCCAACACGGTGACGGGCACGCAGGGCGCCGCCGACTGCGAGCGCATGGCCTCGCTGGCCGGGGCGCGCTTCGGCGTCTCGTCCGACGAGGTGCTCGTCGGCTCTACCGGCGTCATTGGCCGCATGCTGCCGATGGCCAAGATCGAGGCCGCCCTCGAAGCCATCGAGGCCACCCGCGAGGGCGGGTACGACTTCGCGCGGGCGATCATGACCACGGACACGCACGAGAAGCAGTGCGCGGTTCGCTTCACGGTGGACGGCCGCACCTACCACGTCGGTGGGTGCGCCAAGGGGTCCGGGATGATCCACCCGGACATGGCCACCATGTACGGCTTCGTGACCACGGACGCGCCGGTGACGCCGGAGTGGCTGAAGGCGAGCTGGAAGGCAGCGGTGGACCGCTCCTTCAACATGGTGGACGTGGACATGGACACCTCCACCAGCGACATGGGCATCGTCCTGGCCTCCGGCGCCGCGGGCGGCGAACCGATCGCCGAGGGCCACCCCGCCGCCGCCCCGCTGGCGGCGGCCATCGAGGCGGTGGCGACGCGCCTCGCGAAGGCGATCGCCCGCGACGGTGAGGGCGCGACGTGCCTCATCGAGGTGACGGTCACGGGCGCGGCTACGTCCGACGACGCGCGCGTTGCTGCGCGGACCGTGTCCTCGTCGCCGCTCATGAAGACGGCCGTCACCGGGCGTGACCCGAACTGGGGGCGGGCCATGATGGCGGCCGGGCGCTCCGGGGCGCGCATCGACCAGGATCGTGCGAGCGTGTGGATCGGGCCGCACTGCGTCCTGGATCGCGGCCAGCCGACGAGCGTGGACCTGAAGGCCGTGTCCGAGGCGATGGGCGGCGAGGTGGTGGCGATCCGCGTCGACCTCGGGGTCGGCGAGGCGCAGGCGACGGCCTGGGGCTGCAACCTGACTAGCGAGTACGTCAGCATCAACGCCGACTACACGACCTAGCCCCGCTCCGCCCTGCTCCGGGCGGCGGGATCCCTCGCACGGTGCGCGGTAGGAAGGCGGAACTCGCGATGCCAGGCACTTGGACGACCTCGACGACAGTCGTGAAGATCGGCGGCTCCACGCTGGGGTCGCAGGACACGTCGCTGCAGGACGTGGTGGCGCTACACCAGGCGGGCGCGCGGCCCGTGGTGGTGCACGGCGGCGGCGCGCTGATCACGGACTGGCTCGGCAAGATGGCCATCGACTCCGTCTTCGTCGACGGGCTGCGCTCGACGTCGCGCGAAGCCCTCGACGTGGTCGTGGGGGTGCTGCGCGGCGTGGTGAACGCGCAGCTCGTGGCGGAGATCGGGGCGCTGGGGGGCAAGGCCGTGGGGCTGTCTGGCGTGGACGGCGGCTGTGTGCGCGCGGAGCGTTATGACGAGCGGCTGGGGTACGTGGGCCAGGTGACCGGCGTGGACGGCGAGTTCATCGCGTCGCTGCTGGATGCGGACGTGATCCCCGTGATCGCGCCCATCGGCCTGGAGCCGCCCTCGCAAGCGCTGAACATCAACGCGGATACCGTGGCGGGTGAGGTTGCGCGAGCGCTGCGAGCGGACTCGCTGGTCTTCCTGACGGATGTGGACGGCCTGCTGGATGCGGACAAGGGCCTCATCACGGACGTCGACCGGGAGCGCGCCGTGGCGCTGCGGTCGGAAGGCGTCCTCACGGGCGGTATGATCCCCAAGATCGACGCATGCTTCCGGGCGGCCGAGGTGGGCGTGCGCGCGTTCATTGCAAACGGCACTCAGCCGGGTACGCTGCGAATGATCGCGTCCGGCGAGGCGTCCGGTACGCGCATCGTCGGCTAGTACCGCCGCCGAACCCAACCGGCCCACAGTACAGACGGAGCGCCCATGTCCTTCTTCGACGACCGAGGCGACCTGGGTCCGCCCCCGGAGCCGTTTCGGTTCAGGCGCTCGGCCGACCGGCCACGCTCGCCCTTCCCCTTGAAGTGGATCGGGGTGGCCGCGGCCATCCTGGTCTTCTACATCGTCGCGAACGTCCTGAAGTCCATCTATGTGGACCTGCTCTGGTTCGACGCCGTGGGCTTCTCCGGCGTGTACCAGACCGTGATCACCTGGAAGATCGTCCTGTTCTTCATCGGCGCGCTGCTGTCCGCGGCCGTCATCGCCGCGAACATCATCGTCGCCCGCCGGTTCGCGCCGCAGGGCCTGGAGGAGTCGTTCATCGAGGAAGTCGATGTCGACTCGATCCGTCGAGTGGTGACGATCCTGCTGGTGGCGGCCACGCTGTTCATGGCGGTGATCTTCGGGACGATCACCGGCGGGGCGTGGGAGACCATCCTGGCCTGGCGCAACGGCGTGGACTTCGGGATGGTGGACCCGCAGTTCAACCGCGACGCCTCCTTCTACGTGTTCGACCTGCCCGCCTACCACTTCATCCAGTCGTGGCTGCTTGGCGTGGTGGTGGTCTCCGGCCTGGGCGCCGGCGCCGTCTACGGCCTGGCGCTGTCGCTCCAGCGCTTCGAGTGGCAGATCACCACGGCGATGCGCATCCACCTCTCGATCCTCGGGGGCATTGCGCTGCTGCTCGTGGCGCTGGGGACGTACCTGGGGGTCTTTGGCCTGGTCACGTCAGGCGGGGGCATCGTCCACGGGGCGACCTACACGGACGTGCACGCTCGGCTGCCGGTGCGCTACCTGCTCACGGCCCTCGCGGCGGCGGCGGGCCTCATCACCATCGCCAACGCCTTCCTGTCTCGGGACTCGTTCCGCCTGCCGATCTTCGCGCTGGGCCTGTGGGTGTTCGCGGGCTTCCTGGGCGGGGTGCTGTACCCCAACTTCGTGCAGACGTTCCAGGTGGAGCCCAACGAACTCGAGCGCGAGGGCCAGTACATCGCCCGCAACATCGAGGCGACTCGCTACGCGTACGGCCTGGACGAGATCAACGAGACCGCCTACCCGGCCAACCCCTCCGTCACGGACGAAGAGATCGAGGCCAACCCGGAGACCATCGAGAACATCCGCCTCCTGGATCCACTGCCGCTACGCGACACGTTCATCCAGATCCAGGCCATCCGGCAGTTCTACACGTTCTTCGACATCGATGTGGACCGGTACGTCATCGAGGACGAGATCCAGCAGGTGATGATCTCCGCGCGGGAACTGAACCTACAGCAGGTGGCGGACCGCAACTGGACGCGCGAACGCCTGCAACTGACCCACGGCTACGGCGCCGTGATCTCCCCCGTGAACGAGGTAGGACCGGAGGGCCTCCCGCGGCTCATCACCGGCGACATTCCGCCGCAGTCCGCCGCCGTGCCGCTCTCGGAAGACGGGGCGCGCATCTACTTCGGGGAGCTCACGGGACACACGGTGGTGGCGAACTCCGCCGAGCCCGAGTTCGACTACCCCATCGAGGGTGGGAACCAGACGACGTCGTACCCACTGGACCGCGGCATCCGCACCGACTCGTGGTTGAAGCGGGTGGCGCTGGCCTGGGAACTGGGTGACCAGAACCTGCTGATCTCCGGTCAGATCAACTCGGACTCCCGCCTGCTGATGAACCGGAACATCCAGACCCGCATCCGCGAGGTGGCGCCGTTCCTGACGCTGGACTCTGACCCCTACGTGGTGGTGATCGACGAGGAATTGATGTGGGTGCAGCCCGCCTACACGACCGCCTCTGCCGTGCCGTACTCGCAGCCTTCGGGCGAAGTGAACTACATCCGGCACAGCGTCACCGTGACCGTGGACGCGCAGTCCGGCGACATGGTGTTCTACCTGACGGATCCGACGGACGCCGTGGCCGCTACGTGGGCCAAGATCTTCCCGGAGCTCTTCGTCTCTCAGGACACGATGCCGGAGGACGTGCGGGCGCACCTGCGCTACCCGCTGGACATGTTCAAGGTCCAGTCCACCCAGTACCTCCGCTACCACATCACCGACCCCAACGTGTTCTTCGTGGGCGAGGACTTCTGGAACATCCCCACGGAGCGCTTCCAGAATGACGAGAAGCCCGTTGAGCCGTACTACGTGGTGATGAAGCTGCCGCGAGGCGGCGACACCGAGGCCCTGGAGGAGCAGGTCGAGTTCGTCCTGATCATGCCGTTCACGCCTCGGAATCGGCAGAACACGCTGGCCTGGCTGGCCGGGCGCTCCGACGGCGAGAACTTCATGGGGCTGCGGGCCTACCGCTTCCCCACGGACGAACTTGTCTTCGGCCCCGCCCAGATCGAGGCGCGCATTGACCAGCACCCGCTGATCTCGCAGCAGATCTCGCTGTGGGACCAGTCCGGGTCGGAGGTCATCCGTGGCAACCTGCTGATGATCCCCATCGGCACGTCCTTCCTGTACGTGGAGCCGATCTACCTGCAAGCGGAGAACTCGCGCCTGCCGGAACTGGTGCGCGTGGTGGTGGCCAACGGCAACGACATCGCCATGGAGTCCACGCTGGACCAGGCGATCGAGGTGCTCCTGGGACGCCGAGCGCCCACGCCGCCCGGCGTGGACGAGGACGAACTGCCGTCGCCGGACGGCGAGCCGCAGGCCACCCCCACGGTGGAGGCAACGCCGACGCCGACGGCAACCCCCACCCCGACGCCGAGCGGCGGCACGCCGACGCCCACGCCGGGCGACGACAGCATCGAGGCGCTCCTCGACGACATCGAGACGTCCTTCGATGCGACGGAGGCGGAACTGGAGCGCCTGCGCGAGGTGCTGGAGGAGTTGCGACAGCGGCTCGGGCAGGGCCAGTAGCCAGGACGCAGGCCGGCCCTCCCCTGTCGGAGGGCCTCGGCAGGTTGGAAGCATGAGCAGCCGCAGGGCGGCAACAAGGAGGCAGACGGTGGGCGATACCCCCGCACTCGAGTCCCAGTACCACATGCAGATGTTCCGGCGCATGCCGGTCACGCTGGTCCGTGGCGAGGGCACCCGTGTGTGGGACGACGAGGGCCGCGCCTACCTGGACTTCGTTGCCGGTATCGCCTCGGACACGCTCGGGCACGGGCACGCCGGCCTGGCGGACGTCATCGCGCAGCAGGCGCGGACGCTGATCCACGTCTCCAACGTCTTCTACTCCGAGCCGCAGGCGGAACTGGCGCGGCTGCTGGTGGAGAACTCCGCACTGGACCAGGTGTTCTTCGTGAACTCGGGCGCAGAGGCCAACGAGGGCGCCATCAAACTCGCGCGCAAGTGGGGCATCACCAACCGCGACGGCGCGTACGAGATCATCGCCACCAACAACGGCTTCCACGGCCGCACCCTCGCGACCGTGGCGGCCACGGGCACGCCTCGATACCGCGAGCCGTTCGGGCCGCAGCTGCCGGGCTTCACGTTCGTGGACTACGGCGACATCGAGGCGCTGAAGCAGGCGACCTCGGACCGCACGTGCGCCGTGATGCTGGAGCCGATGCAGGGCGAGGGCGGCGTGAACGTCCCGCCGGAGGGCTACCTGCGGGTGGTGCGCGACTGGTGCGACGAGCGCGGCATCCTGCTGAGCCTGGACGAGGTGCAGACGGGCTGCGGCCGCACCGGCAACCTCTGGGGCTACCAGGAGGCC
>CAYTRA010000031.1:0-13117 GCA_964439675.1 uncultured Dehalococcoidaceae bacterium | reverse complement strand
CCGCGATCTGGTCCTGCACCTCGAAGAAGCGCTTCTCGATGTTGGTCTCGAAGTACGCCATCAGGAGGACGACGACCGGGAGGTAGGCGAACGCAATCAGCGTCAGCCGGATGTCGATGGCGAACATGAACGCGAAGCCGGCGACCAGCACGACCGCCGAGCGGCTGATGTCCACCACCGTGGGTCCCAGGAAGTCACGCACCGCCTGCAAGTCGTTGGTGAGGCGAGACATCAGGTCGCCCGTGCGCGCCTGCACGTAGAAGCCCTGGTCCAGCCTCAGCAGGTGGTTCGCCAGGTCCTCGCGCAGGCGGTACTCGATCTGACGGGCGCTGCCCGACACCACGCGGCGCGAGAAGTAGCGCAGGATGCCCTCCGTCAGCGCGATGCCGACGATGATGGCCCCGTACTGGAGGAGGCGCGCGCCGTCCACGTTGCCGTCGCCCCGCACCGTACGCTCGATGTCGTCGACGGCGTAGTTCACGATGAGGGGCGGGAGGAGCGCGGCGACGGTGGCGAGCAGCAGCGCGATGGCCCCGGCGATGTACGGCCACTTGTACTGCTTCACGTAGTGGAAGATGCGGTCGCCGCCTGAGCCGACGACCCGGGCGAATGAGCCGTCCGCGGACAGTTCTGCCGTGGTCAAGAAACCCCCCGCTCGCGCGCCTGCACACCTTAGCCCGAAGGCTCCCCGAGGTAGTGAGTCGCGGGATGACGCATGTTCTATGGTCGACGCGATCCGGCCACTGCGCAATCGAGGCGGGCCGCGCTGGCTTTGCCTCGTCCCCGGTATCGGCGAAGATGCGGGAGATGGTTGAACCAGACGCCGGACCCTCGACGCAGTCCCCACGGACAACGCCGGAACCCTCCCCCAGGGTTGCCACGATGGAGGGCGCCACCCTCCGCAAGTCGGACGCCGCCTACGTGGAGGGCGTCCCGGGCGTGGTGGGCGTGTACCCGAACCCGTCCTACTGGTGGCAGAACGCCTCCTTCGCTCTGCCGCTGCTGATCGCGGTGGTGTCGCTGGGCGTGGGGATCATCTTCGGTGTCACGGAAGCGCTGGGCTTCGGCATCTTCTGCGCCGTGGTGACGCTGATCATGGTCCCGGTGGTGCTCCTCACGTGGCGCGGCACCGCCACCTCGATCGTCCTCACGGAGGACGGCGCCACCGCGCTCCACGAGGGCAAACCGCTGCACCAGTTGCGCTGGGCGGAACTCTTGCGCATCGAGCGGGTGGAGTACCTCGGCAACACGCGCTTCAAACTCGTCCACGGCGAAGACGAACGCTTCATGGTCGTCGAGAGCGAAATCGAGGGCGGAGCGGACCTGGTGGACCGCGCCTTCGCCCTCTCCGGCCTGCCTCGCCAGACGGACGCGGAACCGGGAGGCGGAGCCGCCTCGTGACGTCCGAGGTCGATCCCGGCGCTCGCGTGCTGGCGGCGCTCGACGCGCTGGGCCAGCCGTACGAGGTCATGGAGTGTGACCCGGACCTGGCGGACACGGCCATCTTCTGCGAGCGCTACGGGGTTCCGCCGGAGCACTCCGGCAACTGCATCGTGATCGCCTCGAAGGGGGAGCCGAGGCAGTACAGCGCGTGCCTGGTGCTCGCGCCGAACCGGCTGGACGCGAACGGGACGGTGCGCCGGCTGATGGGTGTGCGGAAGGTCTCGTTCGCCTCGGCGGAGGACACCGCCGCGCTCACCGGGATGATGATCGGCGGCGTCACGCCCTTCGGGCTGCCTGCCGACCTGCCGATCTACATCGACCAGCGCGTCATGGACCTCGAGTGGGTGATCGTCGGCGGCGGCTCGCGCAGCCAGAAGGTGAAGGTCGCGCCGGCAGCCCTGGCCGCGCTCCCCAACGCCGAGGTGGTCGAGGGGCTGTCCCTCTAGCGCTCGTCCCGCCCTCGCGGCCCCCTCGTCGAGGCGGCGCGCGCTTCCTCCAGGAACGCCTCGGCCGCGGCGACCGCCTCGCGCTGTGCTCGTGCCGCCTCGCGGCGCTGGGCGGTGGGGTAGGCGGCGCGCCAGCAGTGGAAGCCGAGCCAGAGGCCCGCGATTAGGCCGGCTGAGAGGGCCAGCCAGAGGATGCCCCACCACCCGGCAACCGCCAGCACGTCCACGGACTGCCCGCTGCTGAACGTACCCGCCGCCTGGCTGAGGGCCACCCAGCCGAAGAAGACGACCGCCGTGATCGTCCCGCCGAGGGCTCCCAGAGACACCGCCAGTTGCACGCCCGGCCAGAAGCCACGCAGTTCGTCCGCCCGCCGAGACGGCGGAGGCGTCACGAGGACACGCTCGACGCGGCATCGACGGCCGGTTCGAGGCCAAAGGCCTCGGCGATGAGTTCGTAGGAGCGGACGCGGTCGGGGAAGTCGTAGGTGATCGTGACCAGCACGAGGTCCTCCACCTCGAAGTCCGCGGCGAGGCTGGTGAGGCGGGCCTTCACCTGCTCCGGATCACCGACCGCGGAGCGCGGCCGGCTGTACTCGATGTAGGCGAGTTCCGGCTCCGAGTACTCGAAGGCGAGCGCCGTCTCGACCGAGGGCACGCCCGCTCCGCGACGGAAGCGCCAGGCGTAGCGACTCCAGGAGAGGCGGATCGCCTCCTCCTCCGTAGGAGCGCACAGCGCCGAGACGCCCACCGAGCCGCGCGGCTCCTCGCACCAGGGAGAGGGGCGGAAGCGGCTGCGGTACATCATCATGGCGCGCTCGCCGGCCTCCTGGTTGATGAACTGCGCGAAGCAGAACGGGAGGCCAAGTTCTCCCGCGAGCATGGCGCTCTCCATGGAAGATCCGAGACACCAGACCTCCGGCATGCCCTCGATGGTTGGGGTCGCCTGGATGTCCGCGAACGGATGGTCGGAGGGCAGCGCGTCGGCGAGGTAGAGGACCAGGTCCTCGACCTGCCTCGGGTAGTACTCCAGGCCCAGGGCGCCGGGGCCGTGCTCCAGCGCCTGCGCGTGGCGCTGGCTGGAGCCCGGCGCGCGGCCGATGCCGAGGTCGATGCGGCCGGGGAAGAGCGCCTCCAGCGTCTTGAACTGCTCCGCCACCTTCAGCGGGCTGTAGTGGCTCAGCATCACCCCGCCGGAGCCCACGCGGATCCGCGAGGTGGCCGCCGCCACCTGCCCGATCATCACCTCCGGCGCCGACGACGCGAGGCCACCCGAGCCGTGGTGCTCCGCGATCCAGAAGCGTTCGTACCCCAGGCGCTCGGTGTGCTGGGCGAGCGCGATGGTCTCGCGCAGCGCCTGCGCGGCCGTGCCGCCCTCGCGGATCGGGGACTGGTCCAGGACGCTGAGGCGCACCGCGTCTCCTGCCGTCGCGTTCGTGCGTGCAACGAGGGCGGGCAGCCCTCGCAACCCACATCCTACCGAGTGCTCACGTCCCGTGGCCCGCTGCTGAACGATCGCGATGGCGGTGGCGGGCTATCGTGAGATCGAGGTGCGGAGAAGGAGCAGCCTGTGAACCCCCGTGATGCCCGCAAGATCGAACGCACCGACGAGGACCGCACGAAAGACGCGATGCATGAGTTGCCGTACGGCATCTACGTCATCGGCACCAGCGCGGCGGGGCGACCCAACGCGATGATCGCGGACTGGGTGACGCAGGTCTCGTTCTCGCCTCGGTTGGTGCTGGTGGCGTTCGAGCGCGACTCGTCCTCCCTGGGCCGTATCCGCGAGAACGGCGCGTTCACCGTGAACTTGCTGACGCAGGAGGGGAACGGCATGGCCCTGGCGCAGTCCTTCGTGCAGCCGGCTAACGCCGCCAAGGTGAAGGGCCGCAGCGACGAGGCCGCCTCCCAGTACCACGACAAACTCGAGGGCGTCCCGTACCGCCTCTCCGAACGCGCCGAGGGCTGCCCGATCCTGGACGACGCCCTCGCCTTCCTGGAGTGCCAGTCCGAGCAGATGCTGGAGGCTGGCGACCACGTCCTGGTGGTGGGCCGCGTGCTGTTCGGCGATGTGCAGGGCTCCGGTGAGCCGCTGACCTCGGTGTTCACGGGGTGGACGTACAGCGGATAGCGCTGCGAGCCGCATTCTGATTGTGCGCTCATTCGGCGCGGTAGTCTTACGTCTTTGAGCGCTGTAATCAATTCACTGCTGAGAGCCCCATATCGTCAGGAAATGTAACGACGAGATTGGGTACTATCGGCGGTGCTGGGAAACCGCGACGCCTCGACTCCCCCGGCTTGCTAGGCGGCCCCGTCTGCTGCGCGTTGCGCGCGACGGGAGCCGGGTGGCTCCGTGGCGCCAGCACCAGCGCTCGTCGGCGAGGGGCGTCGTCTCGGTACGCTGGGGTACCGTGCCGGCGCCCCTCGTTGCGAGTTCGGCGCCATCGCTCCCATCCCCACACGTCGCGTGTATCCTCCCGCCGCGGTGAGAGGACGGACGGCGTGACACACATCGAGGAGTCCCGAGACGCGCCTGGCGAATGGCGCCTGGTCGGCGGGCAGGTCTGGGACGGCGTCTCGGACGGCCTCGTACGCGCCGACCTCGGCACCAGCGGGGCGACCATCGTCGAGGGCGCCCTCGATGACGTGCGCACGCTCGATGTCTCCGGGCTCACGGTGCTGCCCGGCCTGATCGAGGCACACGCCCACCTGTGCTTCAACGCCGGCAGTGACTGGCGCGCCGTGTACGACGGCGACACACCGGGCGGGATGCTCCTGCGCATGGCGGGCTACGCGCGCCGCATGCTGGACGCCGGCATCACCACCGTCCGCGACCTCGGCGCTCCAAGCTCCCTCGCCATCGAACTGCGCGAGGCGGCTCGACGCGGTGTGGTGACGGCGCCAGACCTGCTGGTCGCCGGCGCGCCGATCACCATCACCGGCGGGCACTGCTGGTTCATGGGCGGCGAGGCCGACGGCATCGAGGGCGTACGACTCGCGGTCCGCCAACGACATAAGGCGGGCGTCGACTGGATCAAGGTGATGGCGTCCGGCGGCAACATGACCCCCGGCTCCGACCCCTTGCGCGCGCAGTACACGGTGGACGAACTGCGCACGATCCTCGATGAGGCGCACCGACACGGGCTGCGGGTCACGGCGCACGCGCACGGCGTGGAGGGCATCCGCGTCGCCGTGGAAGCCGGCGTGGACGGCCTGGAGCACTGCTCCTTCCAGACCGATAGAGGCAGCGTGAAGGACGACGCGACCATCGAGGCGATCGCGCGGCAGGGCATCGTCGTGTCGCCGACGATCGTGGGCAGCCTCGCGTCCATGGAGGGGACGGAGCGCTGGTCGCTCCGCGCGGACCTCGTGCGGTCGTTGTTCGCCGCCGGATGCCGCGTGGTGATGTCCACGGACTGCGGCATCCCCAACACGCCACACGAGGGCCTGGCGGCGAGCATGGAGACCCTGCGTCGCATGTCCGGACTCGCCGCCGTCGAGGTGTTGCGCCTGGCGACGAGCACCAGCGCGGACCTGTTGGGCCTGGATGACCGTGGCGTGGTGCGCGCCGGCAAGCGCGCCGACCTCATCGCCGTCGAGGGCGACCCCACGAGCGACCTGGAGGCGTTGCAGCGGGTGCGGCTGGTGATGCGCGGCGGACAGGTCGTCTACCGGGCAGGCGTGTAGCGTCTAGCGCGCCGAGATCTCCCGGATCGAGCCCTCCAGGGCGTCCGAGGCGCGCCGAACCGTGGCGGCATCCGGCGAGACCAGTTGCTGCACGACCAGGCCGTAGGCGAGCGCCAGCAGCGGCTCCGCGATCAGCGTGGGGTCCAGTTCGCCCCGGAGTTCGCCTCGCTGGATGCCGAGGGCCACGAGGTCCTCGACGTCCCGTCGCTGGGCTTCCATGCGTGTGCGCTGGCGGTCACGGAGGTCGGCGTCGCGGGCGGCCTGGGCCGTGACCTCCACCCAGAAGCGCCACCAGGCGCGCCGGTCCTCGTCCTCCAGGATGAAGCCGCGGAAGAGGCCCTGCAGGCGGGCCAGGGGGCCGGCGCCTTCGGCCTCCGTGGGCGCGCTCGGCGCGGCGTCCAGCGCGGCGAGGATGAGGCCGCGCTTGTTGGCGAAGTGGTAGTTGATGGTGCCGGTGCTCATGCCGGCGGCCTGCGCCACCTGGCGCATGGTCATGCCGTCCACCCCGTGCTCGCCAATGAGGCGCGCGACCGCGCGGAGGACATCCGCTCGGGTCTCCACGGTCTCGGGCGTGTCCGGCGGCCGCTGCGGGCTGGTCACCAGAACCCGACCTTGTAGAAGTGCCCGCCGTGCGCGAACCCCCTGGGCCCGGTCTTCTTCACGCGCTGCAGGTGCTTCGCGCAGAACCAGAGGGTCAGCCGCTCTCGGTCGTCCGGGTCGTTGACCCAGCGTGAGACGGCCACCTCCTGCAGGGGGCGGGCGGTACAGAACTCGCAGCGCTGCATTGGCATGGCCGCATCGTAGCGCCTGCGGGCGGTAGGCTCTCCGCTCACGCGCGCCCGCACGGCTCGAGGCCCCCATGCTCATCGATCCCTGGTTCTACGCCGCGGCCATCCCGGCGCTGCTGATCATCGGGATCAGCAAGGGCGGGTTCGGCGGCGGGCTGGGCGTCGTCGGGGTGCCGCTGCTGGCGCTGGTGATCTCGCCGACGCAGGCGGCGGCCATCCTCCTCCCCGTCCTCTGCGCCATGGACCTGGTCGGCCTCTACTCCTATCGAGGCGCCTGGAGCCGCGACCTGATGCGCGTGCTGGCGCCCGGCGCGGTGGCCGGCATCGTCCTCGGCGCACTCACGTTCGCCGTCACCAGCGAGGACGTGGTGCGCCTGATCGTCGGCGTCATCGCCGTGGGGTTCACGCTCTGGCAGTGGGTGGGCCGCCGCCTCGTCGAGGAGCGACAGGCGAGGCCGAGCGTGGTGCGGGGGTCGTTCTGGGCCGGCGTGTCCGGATACACCTCGTTCATCGCGCACGCCGGAGGGCCTCCGGTGGCCGTGTACCTGCTCCCGCTGCGGCTGGACAAGACGACGTTCGTGGGGACCACGGTCGTCTACTTCACGGTGGTGAACTACGTGAAGTTGCTCCCGTACGGCCTGCTCGGCCAGTTCGATGCCACGAACCTCGCGACGTCCCTCGTGCTACTGCCGCTCGCGCCGGTGGGCGTGCTCCTGGGGGTGGTGCTGCATCGACGGCTGCCGGAGCGCTGGCTGTTCGGGGTGGTCTACGCCGCGCTGCTGGTGACCGGCGTGAAGTTGCTCATCGATGGGTCGGTGGTGTTCCGGTAGGGCGGGGGAGACGCAACAGCCGCCCTTCCGGGCGGCTGATTGGCGCTTCGTGCGCCGGTGCCAGTGTGTGGGCGTCAGGCGGTCTGCTTCTTCGCCCCCGAGCGCAGGACCCATCCGCTCCCAGCCACGTTGGAGAATTCCTTCTCCGCGCCACAGTGCTTGCACGTCCCCTGGGTGGTCGCTCCACCCGGAGCCGGAAGTACCCAGTGGTGAGCCTCGCACGAAACAGTTCTGGTCTTGGAAGCCATATCCCCCCCGCGCTTCGAAACGTTGGACGTGTGCCGCGTGTCCCCGCGCAGCGCCGCCACACGATAACAGATTCGGGCTAGCGATGTAACGGGAACGTGAGGGTTAAACTCCGATCGCCCCGCCCATGCGCTTGTCGCGCCGTCCTTCCGGCGCTACAAGGCCGCCTCCAGGGCGCTCGCGAGGTTCCCCTTGCGCTCCACCACGACCTCGCCCAACCCAAGCCACGAGGCCACCGACGCCAGCTCCTCGGCCAGCGCGGGCGCCACCTCCTCGACGTTCCGTCCGTCCTCGACATAACTGCCGCGGACGAGGAGCCGTCCCGCCTGGCGGTCCGCCTTCAGGTCCACGCGGCCGACGAGGGCATCGCCGAGCAGGAAGGGGAGCACGTAGTAGCCGTACTGCCGCTTCGGCTCCGGCGTGTAGATCTCGATGCGGTAGAAGAAGTCGAAGAGGCGCTCTGTGCGCCCACGCTCCCACACCACGGGGTCGAACGGCGAGAGCAGCGCGCGCGCCTGGATCCGTCGAGGGATGCGCGCTTCCGGGTGCAGGTAGGCGGGCTCCCGCCAGCCCTGCACGCGCACGCGCTGGAGGAGTCCCGCGTCCACGAGTTCCTCCAGCCGGGGCTTGGAGGTGGACACCTGCACGCGGTAGTAGTCCGCCAGGTCACGCGCGGTGCCGATGCCGTGGTGGCGCGCGGCCAGCAGCAGCAGCTGCCGTTGCGCCTCCTCCTCGCCGGGGTCGGGTGCGGCGAGGACGTCCGCCGGCAGGGCGCGCTCCGGCAGGTCGTACAGCCGGCTGAAGTTGCGGCGCTGCACCACCGAGACGAGCCCACGCGCGAAGAGCGCTTCCAGCGCCACCTTCGCGTCGCTCCAGTTCCACCAGCCGGCCTTGTGCCCCTCCTGGTTCACGTCGCCGACGATCACCGGCCCGTTCTGGCGGATGTGCTCCAGCACCTCCTCCACGTAGTCGCGGCGGCGGTTGAAGTAGTCCTTGTGCCACTGCCAGCGGCGGCCGGTCTCCATGCGATGACGGAACAGCGGGTAGCGCTCCTGGGGGATGAGCGACGCTTCGTGCCCCCAGTACTCCCAGAGGCGTCCGCTGCCCCAGGCGAACTTGTCCAGGGCGCGCAGGTCGTACGGTCCCAGGCGGGAGAAGAACGGCAGGTAGTGCGCCCTGGCCAGCACGTTCACCGAGTCGATCTGCACGAGGCCCACTCGGTCCAGCACGCGCTGGAAGTGCCGCGCCGTCACGCGACCGGCCGGCCGAGGGTCCGCGAACCCCTGCGCGGCCAGCGCGATGCGTCGTGCCTCGGCGGCGGAGATGTCGTAGCCGCGCGGCTTCGCCACGCCTCAGCCTCCCGAGGGCGAGGGCGTCGAGGGCGGCTCCCACGAGACGATGCCCACCCACGGGCGCATCGAGGGCAGCGCGACGCCTTCCGGCGTGCCGTACCACTCGTCGATCAGCGCGCGCATGCGGGCATCCTTCTCCGACCCCTCAGCGAGCCAGAGCAGCCGCCGCGCGGCGGCGTGCGCCTCCTCCGCAGGTCGAGGGCGCTCGCGCGTCTCACCGCTGCCCACCGTGCGCACCTCGTACCGCCGCCGGCGCGCACCGAGGAGCGCGACGAACTCGCGCAGCGACGGCAGCGTTGCCATCGGCTCGCCGTGGACGGCCAGGAAGAGGTCCGCCAGTTGGGCGCCGCGAGCGCGGCAGCCGAATACGGCGATGCAGGTGCGGCGGGTGAAGCGTTCCATCGCGTCCAGGAACGGGGCGATGTCGCCGATGTCGTAGGTGGAGTGCGCCGCGAGGCTCACGTCCGCCATCTCGCTCCAGCCCTCGGGAGGCCAGTAGGCGTCGACGACCTCGATGTTCGTCCGGGACGCCTCGGCGGCTGCCGCGGCCATGGTGTCGCGCATCGACTGGGACGGCTCCACCGCCACCACGCGCTCCACGATCCCCGCGAGGGGCACCGCGAAGCGCCCGCCGCCCGCGCCGATGTCCAGCCATGTGTCCCCGGGCCTCGCGAACGCCTCGATCACGGGCCATTCGAGGGACTCACGGCGGCCCGGCGAGAACGCGGAGGCGACGGGGGCGTAGAAGTCGTCGCCCTCCGCGCGCTCGCGGACACGCTCCACCTGCTCCCGGTCGGCCTCGGTCAGACGCCGCCACTCCGCGAGGGCGGTCGCCTCGTCGGGTCGCAGGGCGTTCTCGGTCTCTGAGTTCCGGATCTCTGAGTCAGCCACGCGAGGATGATAGAGGGCGTGACGAACACTCAGAGTGGGAGCGTGGCACCCGCCTCGCGGAGGGCGGCGCGCCTCGCGCGGTAGTCCGGCATCAGGCGCTCCACCTCCGCCCAGAACGAGGGGCGATGGTGCGGGCGCACCAGGTGGGCTAGTTCGTGCACCACCACGTAGTCGATGAGGCGCGGCTCCAGCATCACCAGCCGCCAGTTGAAGCGCAGCGTGCGGTCGGGCGAGCAGGAGCCCCAGCGGCGGCGCTGATCGCGGATGAACACCCTCGACGGGCCGTAGCCGGCCACCTGCTCCCACTGCGCGACGCGGTCACGGATCACCTCGTCCGCGCGCCGGCGGTACCAGTCGCGCAGCGCGTCCTGCGTCTCCGCCTTGCGTGCCGGAGCGTCGAGGCCCGCCGGGACGACGACGCGCAGCCCGAGCAGGTCCATGGCGACGCGCGCAGTCTTGCCGGAACCTTCCGCCACCTCCAGCGGTAGCCGACGGCCGAGGTAGGGCATCGCGTCCGAGGTCTCGAAGGCCGGCGTGACGCCGGGGAGGCGGCGGGCGCGGTGCTTCTGGATCCACGGGATGCGGGAGCGGACGAACTCGGCGACCTCGGAGGTGGGGGTGCGCAGGGGAGCGGCCACTCGCACGCCGTCCGCCTCGAGCGTGAGCTCGATGGTGCGCCGGCGACGGGCGGAGCGGATGACGCGGAACGCGACGACGATGCCGTCCCGCTCCACCACGCCGTGCTCGGCCCGCTCGAGTGCTCGGTGTGCTGGCCGCATCTGGGCCTCCCCGTCCCGGCATGACCCCGCAGACAGAGTACCCCTCGCCGCCACCACGCAAGCATCGAGGGGTGGCGCTGGCTTGGTCACCCGGAAGCGAGGGCCAATGCGGACACGACGGTCGTCTCAGGCTCGGCAGCCCTCAACCCGTTCGTCCTGAGCCTGTCGAAGGGCGGACGGGCCCGTGTCGCCCCGAACACTCGATACGCGCGAGGCGGTCCGTGTGCCCCCATGCTCCCCCGCGACAGGGAGAAGCCGGAAGGGCGGTAGGGCTAGTAGTTCCGCCGGTTCGCCACACCGCAGACCGTGGCGCGGCCAACCGCCCCCTCGAGGTCGTAGAGCACACACTCGCCGATGGCGACGCCGGCGGTGGCGTGGTGGGCGACGACCTCGATGCCGGTCCACTCGCTGGTGGAGTCTCGATGCAGGTAGAGCGTCACGTCAGCGTTCACGTAGTTGAGGCCGTTGGTGCCGCCGTTCGCGAACGGGTTCGTGAAGTCGGAGGTCTGCGCCAGCCGCACCAGCGAGGACGGCGCGATACCGGCCACGAGTTCGTGCGTCTCACGCATCCAGGAGCGCTTCTGGCCGGCGGTGTTGAAGTCGCCCTCGATGCGGCGCATGTCCCACATGGGCTCCCAGGGTCGGTCCTGCATGGCCGGTGGGGGCTCGGGAACGGGGAGGGTGTCCGGGTGCGGCACCTCCCACTCGGGCGGCGACCAGACCTCGCCCTCCGGCTGCTGCGCGCGGCGCAGGAAGACCACGTTGCCTCGGGCGATCTCCGTGCCGTCCTCGGCCACCATCGAGGCGTCCACGACGCGGATGCGGTTGCCGTCTCGCACCATGCGGGTGGGAACGCGCATGGGCGTCATGGGGGCCACGCGGAACATGTCCACGGTCAGGCGCACGGCCTGGAACTCCGGGTCGCCGTGTTCCGCCTCGATCTGGTGGGCGATGAGGCCGGCGATGACGCGGCCATGCATCGACTGCGGATCCCACGGGCCGCGCGTGCGCGGGGTGGGGTGGAACAGGTCACCGTCTTGCTCGAAGAAAAAGTTGCCCTCTGCCATGGCCGGGATGCTAGACGCGGCCCACCGCAGGGGGAAGCAGCCCTCGTGGCGCTCGACAGGCAACCGATGATCAGTGCATGCCCGGCTCGGACGACGCTCGCCCTCGCGCACCCCTCGGCTGGTGGCCGACGCCGCCGACGGGCGGGCTTGCCTTCGTGGGCGGCACGATATGGGTGAGCGGGTTCTTCCTGCTCGCGGCGGCCGGGCGCGACTATGGGCTGGCGGTCCACGCGCTGATCCTCGCGGGCGCCGTGATCCTCACCCTGCCGATCCTGCTGCTCGCGCTCCTCGTAGCCGCGTCGGAGGCGGTGGTGGGGCGTGCGTGGGCATCGGGCTTCACCTCGATCCCCGCGAGGGATCGAGGTGCGCGAGGCATGGGATTACGTGCGTTGCGGTACGCGGGCTTCCTGTGGCTCGCGAACGGGTGCGCGCTCTGGTTCGCCACGCTTGTCGCGCAATTCTGACGATACGAGATTCGTTCTGAACCGCGTAAAACCTCTCAAAATCTGCCCTCGCATCTGACCGGATTCGTGAGGACGA
Organism: uncultured Dehalococcoidaceae bacterium; assembly: GCA_964439675.1. Classification (GTDB taxonomy): domain Bacteria; phylum Chloroflexota; class Dehalococcoidia; order UBA2979; family UBA2979; genus W-Chloroflexi-9. The sequence goes on along the minus strand of CAYTRA010000031.1, from coordinate 1,051 downwards.
TGTGAACCGCTACCGCGACATCATCGCGGACGGGCGCGACCGCCTGCGCGCACCGGCAGTTCACAGAGGGAGCACTACTTGAAGCACTTCCGAGCGCTCGACGCCCTGGCTGGCATTGCCCTCGCCGGGGCGTTGGTTGTCGGCGTCGCCTGCGGGGACGACTCCGACGGCGACGCGACGACGACGGCCACCGCCGAGGCGACCGCCACCTCCGAGGCCACGGCTACCTCCGAGGCGACGGCCGAGTCGACTGAGACCGAGGCCGCCGCAGCGACCTTCCCGCGCGACGTCACGGACCTGCTGGGCCGCACCGTCACCATCGAGGCGCAGCCCGAGACCATCGTCACGCTCAGCCCGACCGCCGCCGAGGTGGTGGCCGCGCTGGGCTTCGAGGTCGCCGGGCGCACCTCGTCCACGAACTACCCGCCGGAGGTGGCGTCCGCAGCCGACATCGGCAGCGCGTACCAGCCGAGCGTGGAGGCGATCCTGGCGCTGGACCCGGACCTGCTGGTCGCGGACTCCGTGATCCACGCGCAGCCGCAGTTGCGTGAACTCATTGAGGGCATCGGCGTGCCGGTGATCTTCGTGGGCGCGGGCGCGTTTGCGGACGTGGTGCCGGCGTACGAGGTGGCCGGCGCCGCGCTGGGCGCGGAGGACGTGGCTGCCTCGCTCGCCGAAGACGTCGAGGCGGCCCTCGCTGAGGCGCAGTCCGCCGTGCCGGAAGGCGTGTCCGCGGTGGTGCTGATCGCGGACCAGGACCGCACGCTGTACGCCGCGAAGGCGGACTCGTGGGTGGGTGACCTCCTGGCGCAACTGGGCGTCGAGAACCCGGCCGCGACTCAGCAGGACGCGGCGCCGTTCCCCGGCTACACCTCCGTGCCGCCGGAGCGCCTGATCGAGTGGGACCCGGACTACATCCTGACCATCACCCCGGCACCGGAACCGGCCCCGCGGCTGTCCACCATGATCCCCATGATTCCGCCCTTCGCCGGCCTCTCCGCGGTAACCGGGGGCAAGGTGGTGGAACTGGACGTGGAGATGTTCCTGCAGG
>CAYTRA010000030.1:5025-13360 GCA_964439675.1 uncultured Dehalococcoidaceae bacterium | reverse complement strand
TGCGGCGTGATGGCGGGGCTCGGCGCCGCGATGAACACGGCCAACGTGCGCCGCTCGATGAATCGCATGAACACGCGGATCACCAGCGCCCCAACCGCGGCTGCGGTCGCCGCGCCCACCAGCAGGGGCCCCCACGCCACCACCTCGTCGCCGCTCAGGGCCTCGACCATCGCGAGCACACCGGCGCCGAGGATGATCGGCGCGGAGAGCAGGAAGGAGAACCGCGCGGCCGACGTCCGGTCGAAGCCCAGCGCACGGCCCGCCGTGATCGTCGCGCCTGATCGCGACACGCCAGGCACGAGGGCTACCGCCTGCGCGACGCCGACGACGACCGCGCGCCCGGGCGTCATGTCCAGGAGGCGCCCCACGTGTCCGCCCCAGCGGTCCGCCGCGCCCAGCAGCAGGCCGAACACGATCAGCATCACGCCCACCACCACCGGCTCGCGCGCGTGCTCGTCGATCCAGTCCTCGAACAGCAGGCCCACCAGCGCCGCGGGGATCGTGCCCAGCACCAGCCAGAGGCCCAGCCGCCCTCGCGCGCTCCAGCGCCCGATGCGGGCGCGCTCCGTCGTCACGTCTCGCAAGCCGGCCCCGGCGATGGCGACCCAGTCGCGCCAGAAGTAGCCGATGACGGCTACCACTGTGCCCAGGTGCAATGCCACGTCGAACGTGATGGAGGAGGTCTCGCGGCCCAGCAGGTGCGGCACCAGCACGAGGTGTCCGGAGGAGGAGACGGGGAGGAACTCCGTCAGCGCCTGGACAACGCCGAGGAGGACCGCTTCCAGGTAGGCGCCGGCATCCGCTTCCACGCTCGCGACACTAGCGGTGCGAGCCCTCGGCGGTCGAGCAACCTCCGATGCGGCTGTCGCCGAGCGCCTTGGGCGCGTCCGCCCTACGCTCCAGATCGTGGACCCCCTCGATCTCGTGCTGGCCGCTGACCGCGTGGGAATCGTGGCGTTCGCGATCTCCGGCGTGGCCGTGGGCATCCGCGCGCGGATGGACCTCTACGGCCTCCTCGCGCTCGGCATGATCACCGCGATCGGCGGCGGCACCGTCCGCGACGTGGTCATCAACGACACGCCTCGAGTCTTCGTCAACATCGACTACCTCTACTTCGCGGCCGGCGCCACGCTGGTTGCCGTTGCCGCCGGCTGGCTCGGGTGGCGCGCGCCGGGGCCGATCCTGAAAGCGGCGGATGCGCTCGGCACAGGTGCGTTCGCACCCACGGGCGCCCTCCTGGCCTACGAGGCCGGACTCGCGTGGCCCGCCGGCATCATCCTGGCGATCCTCACCGCCACCGGCGGCGGCATCATGCGGGACGTGCTGGCGACGCAGGTGCCCAGCGTGCTGCACACCGGCCTCAACGCCACCGCCTCGATCCTGGGCGGGGCGGTAACCCTCGTGCTCATCGAGGACGCGACCGTGGCCACCCTGGCGGGCGGCGCGGTGGCGGCGCTGATCACCGCGCTCGGCCACGCGGAGGTGCTGCGCATGCCCCGCCCGGACCATCTCGACTTCCTCGACAACTGAGCGCCCGCGCGGCTCGTCGAGGGAACGCAACCGCCCGGCTGCGTACGATGGTTGTCATGGCGCAGGAACACGTCGGCACCGGACGACCGATGCGGGAGATGGCGGACTGGCTCCGCGAGGTCTTCCCCGCCATCGAGCCCTCGTGGGGCTGGGACGGCGACCCGTGCTGGCCGGCGTTCATGATGACCCGCGACGCCGAGCACAACCCTCCGTTCTACTGGCTCGGCCGCGCCCTCGATGTGGTTGCCGAGGCGGGGGCGTCGGATCTCTTCGCGGAGCGCCTGCGTTCCGCCCACGGCGCGACCTCCTGCGGCGGCGAGGGCGACCGGGACGAGCGGGTGCAGGACGTGCTCTCGGAGGCGTGCGCCTACGCCTGGGCCACGGAGCACCTCGGCCCCGTCGAGGTGGATCCGGCCACAGCGGCGGCGACCGAGGAGGTCGGCCCGATCGTGCTGCACGTGCCGTCCGCCAACACCTGGGTCGCGCCTCGACGCCTGCGAGGGGTGCCGACGATGGAGCGGCTGCTGTACCAAGTGGCGGCGCTCACGGAGGAGGCGAAGCAGGCGATGCCAGAGACGGCAGGTGGCCGCATCCTGTTCGCAGACATCTGGCACGAGCGCATGTACGCGCAGAACGTCGGCTACCGGCTGGAACTGACCGAGCCGCTCCAGGCCACCCTCCGCCACTTCGCCAACGAGCACCAACTGGGTTATGTCCTCACCCGCCCGTTCGAGTGGGGTCGCCCCATCGACGCGTGGTACTAGTCGGCCGGGTTCACTAGCCGGGGCAGCAGGGCAACTCGATGGATCTCGATCCGATCAACCTCTTCGAGTACGAAGCGCTGGCGAAGGACCGCCTGTCGCCGCTGGCATGGGACTACTTCTCCTCCGGCGCGATGGACGAGGTCACCCTGCGTGACAACCGTGAGGCCTTCGAGCGCATCGCGATCCGCTACCACGTGCTCGCCGGCGCGGGGGAGCGGGACCTCTCGACGCAGGTCCTCGGCCAACAGCACGACCTCCCGCTGCTGATCGCGCCCACCGCCTTCGCACGCCTCGCGCATCCAGAGGGCGAGTGCGCGGTGGCCCGCGCCGCGGCCAGCGAGGGCGTCACGCAGGTGCTCTCAACGCTCTCCACGACCAGCATGGAGGACGTGGCGAAGGCCGCGCCGGACGCCAACCGCTGGTTCCAGTTGTACGTGTTCAAGGACCGCGGCCTGACCGCAGACCTGGTCCGTCGCGCCGAAGCGTCCGGATACCAGGCCATCGTCATGACCGTGGATGCCCCGCTGCTCGGCAAGCGGGAGCGGGACGCCCGCAACAAGGTCGCCCTCCCGGAGGGCCTCACCGCCGCCAACCTCTCCGCGCAACTCGCCCGGATCGGCTCGGATGGGACGGACTCCGGCCTGTTCCAGTTCTTCGCCAGCGTCCTCGATCCCGGCCTCACCTGGGATGACGTGGAGTGGCTCGCCTCGCTCACCACGCTCCCCGTACTGGTGAAGGGCGTCGTCCGTGGCGACGACGCCGAGCGCGCCATCGAGCGCGGCTGTGCCGGCGTCATCGTCTCCAACCACGGCGGCCGCCAGCTGGACACCGCCATCTCCTCCATCGACGCGCTCCCGGAAGTGGCGGAGGCCGTCGATGGCCGAGGCGCCGTGCTGGTGGACGGCGGCGTACGTCGAGGCACGGACATCGTGAAGGCGCTGGCCCTCGGCGCCAGCGCCGTGCTCATCGGCCGCCCCGTGCTCTGGGGCCTCGCCGCCGACGGCGAAGACGGCGTTCGCCGCGTCCTCCGCATCCTCCGCAACGAGTTCGACCTCGCCATGGCCCTCTGCGGCGCCTCCAACGTCGAGGAACTCTGGCCCGACCTGCTGGTGTAGGACAGCGTCACTACCCCTCGACAGGCGCTTCGTTCGAGGGTGGGCGCGGGGCGGGCCAGCCGGGGCGCCACATCAGGCGGTAGGCGCGGCGGCCGGGGTGGCCGATGGGGCCCCAGGTACTGCTCATCGCCGACGCCACGTCGAGTTCGAAGAGCCAGTCCTCGTCCGGGAACTCGTAGAAGCACGCCTCCCGCACGGCCGCCCACGTCGCGCGCTCCTCGAGGGGTACCCGACGGGCGCTGCCGGTGACGGTGAACTCGAACTCGTCGTACTCGGCGCCGGGGTCGCCGGCCGAGATCATGTGCAGTGCGTAGCGGCCGTCGTTCACCAGGTCGAACCGCTTCGGCGACCGCGAGGTGACGATGACGAACATCCGTCCGAGAGCGATGTGCGGACAGACGGGGTGGATCCTCGGCGAGCCGTCTCGTCGCACCGTCGCCAGATGGGCGACGGGCATCCGCTTCAACTCCGTGGCGGCGCGCTCCGCGTGCGGGTAGGCCGCCTGCACCTCAGCCCATGTCGCCATCTCACGCCCTCCTGCCGCCCCGCGGCGCGAGCAGTCTGGCATAGTGCGCACGTTATCGAGGAGGGTGGGATGGCAGAGTCCGTGAACGCGCGACGGTTCGAGGGCAAAGTGGCGCTGGTCACCGGCGCAGCGGGCGGTATCGGCCGGGCGGCGGCGATCCGCTTCGCACAGGAGGGGGCACGCGTCGCACTGGTGGACCTGCCGGGGACGCCCATGGACGTGACGGCGCAGGCGGTGCGAGACGCCGGCGGTGAGGCCGTGAGCATCGAGGCGGACGTGACGAAGGCCTCGGATGTCGCGCGTTACGCGCAGCGGGCGGAGCGGGAACTGGGCGCGGTGCACGCGTTCTTCAACAACGCCGGCATCCTGGGCCCGGTGCGCACGCTGTTCGACTACCCGGAGGACGACTTCGACCGCGTGATGGACGTGAACGTGAAGGGCGTCTGGCTCGGCCTCCGCGAGATGGCGCCGGTCCTCATGCGCTCTGGCGGCGGGGCCATCGTGAACACCGCCTCCGTCGCCGGCCTCAGCGGCACGCCCACGATCTTCGCCTACGGCGCCAGCAAGCACGCGGTGGTGGGAATGACCAAGTCAGCCGCGATGACGCTCGGGAGCCAGGGGGTGCGCGTAAACGCTGTCTGCCCCGCCGTGATCGACACCGCGATGGCGGTCGACCTCGCCGGCACGGATGACCCCGACAAGATCGAGGAGCGCAAGCGCCAGTTCGGTGCCATGGGGCCCATGGGACGCATCGGCCGGCCGGAGGAGGTCGCGGCGCTCGTCGCGTTCCTGTGCTCGGACGACGCCTCGTTCATCACCGGCGGCATCTACCCCGTCGACGGCGGCAGCCGCGCGAGGTAGGCCTACGCGCCTCGTGGTCGCGCCCTCGGACGCCTCGCGGAGCGCGAGCACCTTCGGGGACGGCGATGACGACGTTGCCCACCTTGCGCTCGCTAGTTCGCAGCCCGCTCAAGGGCGAGGAAGATGTGCGCCGCGCGGTCGAGGATCTCGCGGTCCTCCTCGGGCAGCGCGCGCAGTTCCTCGGCGAGGCGCTCGACGCGGGCGAGGCGTGCACGCTCCATCACCTCGCGCCCCTCGGTCGTGGCCTCCACCCACACCCGGCGCGCGTCGCGAGCGTCTGGGTGGCGACGCGCGAGGCCCATCTGCTCCAGCCCGGTCACGATGCGGGTCATCGTCGGCGCGGTGACACGTTCGCGGCGGGCGAGGTCGCCGAGTGTGCGCGGGCCGCCAAAGACGAGCACGGAGAGCGCAGAGAGTCGGGCGGGCGGCACGCCGCTGCTGCTGTCCGCCTCCCGCAGGCGGCGCGTGAGGTGGATCGCGATGCTGTTGTATCGGAACGCCAGCCCGAAGGGATCGGCGCTGTCGTACGCCTCGAGGCCGCCGGCGCGGCCCTGTCGCTGTGCATCTCTTGACGGGCGATCTACCATTCGTTAGCCATGCTAACAATCTTCGTTGGAGGCTGCCAGTGACCACTCCCCAGGCGCCCGCGCTGGGCCCCCTCATGCAGATCAACATGCCCGTCCGAGACATCGAGGAGGGCGTGCGCTTCTACCGCGACGTGCTGGGCCTCCCGTTCCTGTTCCAGGCCGGCAACCTCGCGTTCTTCGACTGCGGCGGCGTCCGCCTGCTGGTGGACGTGGCGGAGCAGGAGGCGTTCGCGCACCCGGGCTCCGTCCTCTACTTCCGCGTGGACGACCTGGACGCCGCGTACGAGGCGTACCAAGCGCGGGGGGTGGAGTTCGTCCAGCCGCCGCACCTGGTGCACACGGACGGCAAGACTGAACTCCGGATGGCGTTCTTCAGCGACGGCGGCTGGAACACCCACGCGCTGGCCTGCGAGACACCCGTTCAGGCTCAGTAGGCGCGCGGTTCTGTCTGCCCTCGTGAGTTGGGGTGTGCGTGAGCGTGCGGTGTGCTCACGGTCCGTCCGCCCTTCGACAGGCTCAGGACTAACGGGTCTAGAGCCACTTCCGTCGAGGCGCGCCTACTTCCCGAGGGCTGCCCGCGGCCCCTCGATGAACGGCAGTGGCGTCACCTCCGCCGGCTGCCACACCCCGTCCGTGTCCACCTCGACGCGCGAGTGGTCGGGCCGCAGATAGGCGAGGGCAATCCCAGCACCGAGGGCGCCCGAGTACGCGGCGTTCACGCACGCACCAACATCGATGCCGTTCGCGCGGATGCGCGAGCCACGCTTCGCGAGTCGCGGACCATCGAGGCGGAGGCCCACCAGCACGCGCTCCGGGCCGCGCTCGACGACGTGGCCCAGCGTGTGGCGGCCGGGATACGCGCGCTCCTCGGTCTCGGGGCGCAGGTCCACGAGGTCGCCGAGGCCGGCGTGGAACGGGGTGGCCGGGGCCGGGGTCTCCGTGGGGGCCTCGATGGCGGCAGCCTCCATGCGCATCGTGTCCCACGCCGCCAGTCCCGCAGGCTCGATGCCGACCGAGATGCTGTTCTCCCAGAGGTGCTCGCCCACCTCCGGCGAGGTGATGAACCAGAACTCGTCCTCGCCCAACTCCGGGTCGTGCGCGACGAGGGCCCGGTAGCCGCCGAGGAGGATCTCGTGTGCTTCGCCCTGCGGCACGGCGCCCGGGACGTTCGCGCCCACCACCGCCTCCAGCGCGTGAGCCGCCCCCGGCCCCACCACCGCGAGCAGCACCGACTCGCCGAGTCGGTCGCGCACCACCACGTCTTCGCCGGGGCGCACCGCTGACTCGATGAGCCTTCGAAGCGTGGTCTGCGCCCGAGGTCCGCTCACGACGAGCCAGCGGCCGGGTTCCAGGTGGCAGAGCGTGGCGATGTCCAGGATGGTGCCGTCCTCGCGGCAGGCGAGGGCGCGCCCGATCTTGCCCGGCGCGATGCCCGCTGGATCGGTGGCGAACGCGCGGCCGAGCACCGTCTCTGCCAGGTCACCTGTCACGTAGAAGCGTCCCAGGTGGGAGCGGTCGAAGATCACCGCGCGCTCGCGGGCAGCCTCCTGCTCGTCGTAGGTGCCGCGATACCAGAGCGGCAGGGTGAACGAGTGGACGGGCGCCGGGTGCCACCCGGCCTTCATGTGGAGGTGCGCCAGGGCGAGCACGTTGGTGCGCCCGCCTGCGGGCACCGCTGCCGGTATCACGGGCAGGAAATCGCCGGGCTGGATGGTGCCGCTCACGCTGAGACCGCTCTCGTTGCCGCGCCCACACCTCCGCGGGGCGCTAGTGCGTGTGGGTGTGGCCTCCATGCTCGTGCGGGAGCGGCTCCACGTCGACCCACTTCCGGTAGCCCTCCGGCGTGCGCTCCATGCGGCCGACGCCGGGGTAGGGGCCATGGCAGAACATCATCAGCGCGCCCGCCTCGATGCACTCGTCCATCAGCCGCTTCTTCGTCTCCATGGACACCAGCGGCAGCACGTCCAGCCCAGAGACCCACGCCGTGCGCTCCAACTGAACGCGGTGCTGCGCGAGGTCGCCGAGGTACACGCCCCACTCCTGGCCTGAGCGGATCACGACGGTGGAGTGCCCCTCCGTGTGCCCCGGCGTCGGGACGAAGATGACCTCGTCCGTGATCTGGTGCTCGCCGTCCATCAACTCCAGGCGGTCCGCGATCGGGTCGAGGTTCCGCGAGAGGTAGGTTGCCCTCGTGCGCTCGTTGGGATGGGTGGCGTCGTGCCACTCCGCGGCGTTGATGACGTACTTCGCGTTGGGGAAGGTGGGCACGAACTCGCCGGCGCCGCCGACCGCGGTGTTCCACCCGCAATGGTCGGCGTGCAGGTGCGTGTTCACGACCACATCGATGTCCTCCGTCGCGACACCGAGGCCCGCGAGCGAGTCGAGGAGCGTGCCGTCCTCGGCGGGGGAAGCGGCGTCGCGGTCGCCGGGCTTCGCGCCCACGCCGGTCTCGATGAGGATGGTCTTGCCCTGCGAACGCAGTAGGAGGCAGTTCAGCCCCAGCGGCATCCGGTACGTCTCGTCTAGTGGTGGCGTGACGCGCTCCCACATCACGCGGGGGACCACGCCAAAGACGGCGCCCGCGTCGTAGTAGTACGTGCCGTCGTTCACCACGGCGAAGTCCACGCCGCCAATGCGGTACTTGGCTCCACTGGGGATCGTCATTGCGCCTCCGTCTCGCCTCTCCTGGATGCTATGCCGCGGCGAGCGCGGGGGTCAGTCACGAGCGCTGGTGCGTGACACGCTCCGGCACGATGCGGAAGTGCGCGATCTCCGGTCGGTCGCCGCGGTAGCCCTCGGCGAATGGTTCGCCGCGCTCGGCGCCGTAGTACGCGAGGGCCATGCGACGCACGTCGTCGTAGAGCGAGCGGCCGGTCGCCTCCTCCACGCGCCCGTCGATGATCACCGCCTCGTAGCGTTCCGGGTCGCGCTCATCGATGCAGAGCGAGACGT
>CAYTRA010000030.1:3261-4925 GCA_964439675.1 uncultured Dehalococcoidaceae bacterium | reverse complement strand
CAACTGAACTTCACGCCGGACGAGGAGCATCACTCCATAGCGTGGATCCTCTGGCACGCCTACCGCACCGCGGACGTCATCGGCAGTCGCCTGCTGTGGCAGGGCGACGAACGCTGGGCCCGCGACGGCTGGGCGGGACGCCTCGGCCTCCCGGAGGCCGGCCAGGGCACCGGCCACTCCCCCGACCAGGCGCATGAGATCCGCATCGAGGACCTCGATGCGTTCATGGCGTACGCCGACGGCGTAATCGCGGACTGCGACGCCTACCTCGAGGGCATGAGCGACCAGGACCTGCAGCAGATGCGCCCGTGGCGCAACGCGCCCAGCGGCGAGGAGCCGATCGCGGCCATCATCGGCAACCATGTGATGACGCACATCTACGGCCACCGCAGCGAGATCTACTGGCTGCGCTCGCTGCAGGGGCTCAAGGGCTCACCGAACTAACGGCCGCCGTCTCTGACCCCCTCCCCCTTTATGGGGGAGGGTTGGGGTGGGGGGTGGTCGTGCCGCCTCGATGCGGTACCCCCCTACCCGCGCGAAGGCCCTCGACGCTGGGCGCGCGCTGGGCGATGTTGTGAGCGCCAAGCGCCTACCGCACCCGTCCGAGGCACCCCTCGGACGTCATCGTTATGACAGTTGAGGCGGGGAGGGGCGACTTCTATAGTTGCCGCACTCCGCCCAGGGGCCGCGCTGCTGCGCGCCCGGCGGACCGAGGAGACCCAGATGCCGAACCCGACTGCGTTCTTCGAGGGCAAGTTCGTCCCGCTGGCGGAGGCGAACGTCAACATCATGACGCACGCCTTCAACTACGGGACCGCGGTCTTCGAGGGCGTACGCGGCAACTGGAACGCCGACCAGCAGGAGTTGTACCTCTTCAAGGTCCGCGATCATGTCCGCCGCATCCGCCAGAGCGCCAAGATCATGCGCATGGACGCCATCCCGTACTCCGAGGACGAGATGTGCGACATCATCCTGGAGGCGGTCTCTCGCAACGGCTACCAGGAGGACGTCTACGTCCGCCCGATGATCTACAAGTCCTCCGAGGTGGTGGGTGTGCGCATGCACAACCTGGAGGACCAGTTCCTGGTCTTCGTCACCCCCTTCGGCGCCTACCTGGACCCGGACGCTGGCGCACGCTGCGCCACCTCCTCCTGGCGTCGCATCGATGACACGATGATCCCGGCCCGCGCCAAGGTGAACGGCCTTTACGTCAACAACGCCATGGCGAAGACCGAGGCCCAACTCAACGGCTTCGACGAGGCGATCATGCTTAACGAGGACGGGCACGTCTCGGAAGGATCGGGCGAGAACATCGTCATGATCCGCCAGGGCGTGCTGGTGACGCCGTCCCGGAGCGACAACATCCTGGAGGGCATCACGCTGGAGACGGCCCTCTACATCGCGGAGCGCGAGTTCGGCCTGAAGGTGGAGCGCCGCTCGATCGACCGGTCGGAGTTGTACATCGCTGACGAGGTGTTCATGACGGGCACCGCGGCCCACGTGACCCCCGTGGTGGAGATCGACCGCGTCCCCGTCGGCGACGGTCGCCCGGGCGTGGTCTCCAAGCAAGTGCAGGACACCTACTTCCAGGCGATCACCGGCCGCCTCCCGCAGTACGCGGAGTGGCTCACCCCGGTCTACCAGGGCGCGAAGGTGGCGGCTTC
>CAYTRA010000030.1:0-3161 GCA_964439675.1 uncultured Dehalococcoidaceae bacterium | reverse complement strand
GGGCGCGGCCGCTCCCGGCGTTCTCCCCGCGCCGGCTCGCGCGGGGGAGGAGACGGCGCGTGTTCTATCAGCCGCCTCGGGCGCTGGGGCTACTCACCGGCGCGCTCCTGGCCGCGTGGGGCATCGGCATCACCATCGTCCTCGGGATCTTCGCGTTCGGACGGCCGTTCGACATGGTCACCACTGTGGCCTACATCGGCATGGCCGTGTCCGGCGGGGTGTCCCTCCTCTTCCTCTACTGGTGCTATGGGCTGGCGACGCTCTGGTACGCACTGGACCGCAACGGGCTGGTCATCCACTGGGGGCCGCTGAGCCAGGTGGTGCCCCTGGGCGCCATCGAACGGCTCGTGCCGGGGACGTCCGTGGGGGTACCTCGCGTGGGCGGGGTCTCCTGGCTTGGCTACCACGTGGGCCGCGGCCACATCGAGCGCATCGGCCAGGTGCTCTTCTACTCGACGCACCAGTCGGAGGAGCAGGTGCTGTACGTGATGACCTCCGAGCGCAACTACGCCATCTCCGTGCCCGACCCCGCCTCCTTCGCGCGCGAGATCCAGGTGCGCCAGGACCTGGGGCCGACCGCCACCGTCACGCACCACGTGGAGCGCACCCTGCCCGCGCTCCAGGGGTTCTGGATGGACCGTCGAGGGATGCTGCTCGCTGGTGTCGCGGCGGGCCTCGGCGCGCTCGTGTGGCTCGTGGTGGCGTGGCGATACGGCTCACTCCCGCAGTCGTTCGAGTTGTACTTCCCGCCCAGCCGCTCCTCGCCCCTGGTGGAGTTGGTGGGGCGGTCCGCCGTACTGGAACTGCCCCGCGTGGCCTCGGTGCTGCTGGGGGTGAACCTGGTGCTGGGGGTCGGCCTGTACCTGTGGGACCGCGCGGCGGCCTACGCCGTCTTCGTAGCCGCGGCCGTGCTGCAGGTCGGCTTCATCGCCGCCTTCCTGCTGGCCACCTCCGATCTGTAGCCGCACCGTCGAGGCCCCTCGACAGACCGGGGGTGTGTCGAGGATGAGCCAGCGTTGAAAGGGTGAGAAGCATCGACGCGCGAACATCGCTGCAAGCAGACGTGGTAGTCGTCGGCGCCGGCCCGGCCGGGAGCACCACCGCGCGCGAGGCGGCCTCTCGGGGCGCGTCCGTGATCCTGCTGGACCGGGCGAAGTTCCCGCGCGACAAGCCCTGCGGAGGCGGCGTCACCATCCGCTGCGCGAACCTGCTCCCGTTCTCGATCGAGCCCGTGGTGGAGGACGTGATCACGGGGGCGCGCCTCAAGATCCGAGGCGGGCGCGAGAAGGTGCGCGACGCGAAGCAGCCCCTGACCTACATGACCCAGCGCCGCCACCTGGATGCGTTCCTGGTGGAGCAGGCACAGGCCGCCGGCGCGGAGTTCCGGGATGGGATGAGCGTCACCGAGGTGCGCGCCACCCCGGACCGCACGTACACGGTGTCGACGCGCGACACGGAGATCCTCGCGCGGGTCGTGATCGGTGCGGACGGGGCGAACGGCGTGGTCGGCAACCGCCTGGGCTACGAGGCGGCCGCCACCGCCGCGGTCGCCCTCGAGGGGAACTTCCCGTATCCGGACGGCGTGCCGGAGCGGTGGCGGCATCGCGTGGCGCTGCACTTCGGCTCGTACCCGGGCGGCTACGGCTGGGTCTTCCCGAAGGGTGACCACGTGAACGTGGGCGTGGGCGGGTGGAAGGACGCGATGGGCCCGCGCCTCCGCGAGCACCTGGCCGCCGTCTGCGAGACCTACGGCTTCGAGGTCGACCGCCTGGAGAACCTCCGTGGTCACCACCTGCCGATGCAGCGGCGCGGGATGGTGATGGCGGCGCAGGGCTCGGCCGTGGTCGGCGATGCGGCCGGACTGGTCGACCCGCTCTCGGGCGAGGGCATCTACGCCGCCCTAGCGTCCGGCACAGCGATCGGGCCGGTCATCGAGGACTACCTGGCGGGGCGCGTGTCCTCGCTGAGTGGCTACCAGGCGGTGCTGGAGCGCGGACTGCTGCGGGAGGTGGACGCGTCCACGGCGCTGATGGACATCTTCCACGCCTGGCCTGACCCGTTCGTGTGGATGCTCGGCCACGTGGGCCGCTTCTGGCAGGGCGGCGTGGACCTCCTCCGAGGCGACTCCACCTACGAGGACCTGACCTACTCCTTCGGCTCCCCAGGGCACGCGCTCCTCGGGCCGGCGGCAGCCGTCGGGCGCCGCGTGACAGCGAGGCGGCTGAAGGCGGCCGGCCGGTGAGGGCCCGCGTCGCCGCGCTCCTCCTCGGCGTGCTCGTGCTCGCCTCAGGGTGCGTGGCGCAGGCGTCGTCGGGCGACGTGACGCCGACGCCGACCGAGGAGCCGGTGTTCCAGCCGGTCGCGGCCGCCCTGGAGACGGAGACGCCTCCGCCCCCGCTCTCGGAGGACGAGGTCGACGAAGCGCTACGGGACCTGGTGTGCTGGTACGACAACCCAACGTTCGCGCAGACCTGCCTGCCGCCCGGAGAGGACTTCCTCGCCACCCTCGAACGCGTCGCGCTGTCGGAAGAGGAACTCTTCGTCGCGCCGCTCGTGGACATGATGTGGCTGGACGTGGGGTGGGCGCGCTGGGTGCGCGAGGCCCTGGAGCGCATCACCGGCGAGCGCTTCGCCTCCGCCGCCGAGTGGTACGAGTGGATGGCAGAGTCGCCGCCCCCGCTCCCACCCGGCTACGCCGAGTGGAAGGGCCGCCTGCTGGCGGTCATTGACCCGCAGTTCCGCGAGGCGATCCCGGAAGGCCAGACCGACGACGGCCCGAGCCCGGCTGACCTCGTGTGGTCGCTCGTCGGTGCGGAGGGCGTCCCGCCGCTGGTCGCGCCGCCCACGGTGCACCAGGCCGAAGAGTTGTTCATGGGCGCCGGCGACATCGTCTATGGCGTGGTCATTGGCGGTGAACCGCGCGCCTACCCGGAGCGCATCATCGGCTGGCATGGCTCGATCACGGACGAGGTGGCCGGCATCGAGATCCTGGTCTGGCACTGCGCGGTCTGTGGCGGAGCCGCCGTCTTCAACCGGTATGCCTCGGACGGGGTGGCGTACACCTTCTCCACGGCCGGGCTGGTGTGGGAGTCGCGGCGGCTGTTCACGGACGCGGAGACCGGCAGCCTGTGGGATGCCGTCAGCGGCCGCGCCGTCGCGGG
>CAYTRA010000029.1:0-13794 GCA_964439675.1 uncultured Dehalococcoidaceae bacterium | reverse complement strand
GACCGCAGTCTTGCCGGAGCCCACGTCCCCTTCCAGCAGGCGCGACATTGGCACGGTGCGCGCCAGGTCGTCTCGGACCTCGCGCAGGACGCGCTGCTGCGCGCCGGTGAGGGTGAAGGGCAGCGTGGCGAGAAAGGCGTCCGCCGCAGCGTGGTCGTCGAGGGCAGGCGCCTGGCCGTCGGCCTGCCACTCGCGCTTGCGCGCCTGTACGCCCACCTGCACCGCCAGCAGTTCGTCGAAGGCCAGGCGGCGCTGCGCCTCGTGGAGGCGCGCCTCGCTGTCCGGATAGTGCGCCTGCCGTGTCGCCTCCACGAGGCCCATCAGGTGGTGGCGCTTCCGCATCGCCTCCGGCAGCGGGTCCTCCAGCCGGTCCACGAACCGGTCGAGGAGTTTCGCAATGGCGGCCCGCAGGGTGCGCTGCGCGACGCCCTCCGTCAGGTGGTAGATGGGCATCATGCGCCCGCCGGAGCCGCCCTCGGTGTCAAGGCGTTCCCACTCCGGGTTCGTGAACCCGATGCGCCCTCGCACGACGATGACCTTACCCGCGAAGGCGACCTCCGCGCCCACGGGGAAGTTCTTCACTTGGAAGGGCTGGTTGAAGAACACGGCAGAGATGCGCCCGAAGCCGTCGGAGATCCAGATCTCGCTGGCCTTCATGCGCCCGCCGCGGCCCATGGGGACGATGCGCGAGGTGTCCACGACGCCTCGGACGGCCTGCTCCTGGCCGGGGCGCAGCGCGCTGATGGGCAGCGTGCGGCTGAAGTCCACGTGCCGGAACGGGTAGTGCCGCAGGGCGTCCCCTACCGTGCGAATGCCGAGGCGCTCCAACTTCGCGAGGGCCGGCCCTCGCAGCCCCGTCCCCGCCTTCTCGATCGGCAGGTCGAGTCCGGCCGCTCCCGGCGCGACCTTCTTCTCCGACACCGCGCCCTTCGATGCCGCTCGCGCGGTCGTGCTGGAGGAGGCGCGAGACGTGCCGGTCTTGGCGCGACCGGACTTGCTATTTGTTGACGTAACGGCGGACGGGGCGTCGCCAGCCGGCGGCGACTTCGGCTTCTTCGCGCGCGACGAGGGCCCTCGACCGCTGCGGCCTCGGCCGGTGGGGGCGTCCGGGCGCACGGGCTCCAGGTGCTCCTCCAGCGCCAGTTCGCGTCGCACGGTGGCCAGGGCGCGGCGCAGCCACACCTCGCGCTCGGACGGACCGAGCGAGCGGTACCCCTCCGCGGGGAGGGCGGCGATCATCCGCAGCAGCGGCGAGTTCGGGTGCTCGTCGATGGCCTGCGCGCGCAGCATGCCGTCCAGCCCGCCCTCGACGGCCTGGTCACGCCCGCCGGCCTCGAGTTCGCGGCCCAGGGCGTTGCGCAGCAGGTGGTAGTCGGCAGGCACGGGCACCTTCGGGTAGGGGAGGGCCTCAGTGTCTCAGGTCGCGAGCCGGTGGTCAGCCCTCGGACGGCGCGAGTGACAGGCCGCTCGAGGTCCTCTCCGCCTACGCGGGCAGGTAGTCCGGGGACTGGTCGTCCGGGGCGGTGACGCAGCCGATGCCGATACCGCCCGGCCCGGTGTGCACGCCGATGGTCGGCGTCAGACGCTCCGTGATCAGCGGGGTGTCCGAGGAGAGCCCATCCAGGCGGTCGCGGACATAGTCCATCTCCTCCGGCGTGGTCGCGTACATGCCGTAGGCGTATTGCCACGGCCGCAGGTCCGCCACGCGCCCAAGGATGTCCTCAATGGCCTTTTGCTTCGTGCGGATGCGGCCCACGGCCTGCACCTCGCCGTCCTTCACCTCGATGATCGGCTTCACCTTCAGCAGCGAGCCGAACAACTCCTGGCCGCGAGACATGCGCCCGCCCCGGCGGAGGTACTCCAGCGTCTCCAGCGTGAAGAACAGGTGCGTGCGCCGGAACGAGTCCTCCGCCACGCGCTGCACTTGCTCCGCCGTCGCCCCGGCGATGGCAGCCTTGGCCGCCTCGATCACGCCAATCCCGAGGCCCAGCGAGACCAGGCGCGAGTCGACTGTGATGACGGGGACCGAGAGGCCCTCGGCCGCGGCCTGCTTCGCGGACTGCACGGTCCCGCTGAGGGCGCCCGAGACGTGGCACGAGACGATCGCCGTCGCGCCCTCCTCGATCAGGCGTTCGTAGGTGGCGCGGAAGACGCCCGGCGCGGGCTGCGTCGTGGTCGGTGTGATGTCCTCGCGCTGCAAGCGGCGGAAGAACTGCTCCGAGGTGATGTCCACACCGTCGCGCAGTTCTTCGTCGCCAAAGAGGAGCCCTTGAGGCACGACCGTGATGCCGAGGTCAGCGACAGCGTCGCTCGGAATGTCGCAGGTGGAGTCAGTCACGAGTCGTACGGTCATGGCGACACCTTACTGTGCTTCCGCTGAGACTCAACTAGCGCTCAATCACGAGGACTATCGACACAGTAGGGCTAGCGAGTCGACAGCCCTACTCGACGGCCACCAGGTACGGGTAGTGCGGCTGGCCGCCCTCCAGCACCTCCACCTCCACCGAGGGGTGCCCCTTCTCGATCAGCGCGCGCATGCGGTCGCCTCCGTCGGGCGACACGCCCTCGCCGAGGTAGACCGTGACGAGTTCGGCGGAGTCGCCCACCGCGTCTGCGAGGGCTGCCAGCAGGGCCTCCTCGGCCTGCGGCATCGCCACCACGAGCCGGCCGTCGAGGAATGCGATGGCGTCGCCTCGACGGACGGGGACGCCGTCCACGGTGGCGTCTCGCACGGACGTGGAGACTTCGACGCAGCGCACGGCCTCCAGGGCGCCTCGCATCTCCTCGGCGATGCCGGCGGGGTCACCCTGGGGGAGGTAGAAGATGGCCGCAGCCAGGCCGGCGGCGGCGTTGCGCGTGGGGATGACCGTCACGAAGCCGGGCGCCTCGCGGGCGGCCGTCTCTGCCGCCATGAGCACGTCCTTGTCGTTCGGCAGCACGAACACGTGCTCCGTCCCTGCGGCCCGCGCGGCTTCGAGGAGTTCCCCCGCCGAGGCCCGCCCGCCGTCCTCCGGCGACACGATGCCCGTCGCGCCCAGGTCGCGGAACGCCCTCGCGAGGCCGGCCCCGCGCACGACGGCCACGAGGCCGAGCGCGGGGAGGTCGCCCGGGGTGGCGTCGGCGGAGTCACCCTCGGCCACCGGGTCGCCCTCGGAGGGGGCGGGATGGCCCTGCATCCAGGCCTCGTGCTGGGCCTGCATGTTCTCCACCTTCACCATGAGCAGCGCGCCCGCTTGAGCGCCGATGGAGATCGCGGGGCCGGGGTCCCCCATGTGCACGTGTACGTGCACCGTGTGGTCGTCCCCCACCACGAGCACGGACTCGCCGCCGAGGGCTACCAACTCGCGTTCCATGCCGGAGCGGTCGATGGCGCCCGTGCCCGGCTCGATGGCGGTCACGAACTCCGTGCAATAGCCATGGCCCTCGTGCTCCACGGCGTCCGTCTCCACCTGCTCCGTCCCGCTGTAGCGAGCGAGCGCCGGCAGGGGGAGCCCGTGCAGCCCGAGGGCGATGCCCTCCAGCAGCACCGCGACCCCGGCGCCGCCCGAGTCCACGACGCCGGCCTCACGCAGGCGAGGCAGCAGCGTCGGTGTGCGCTCAACGCTGGCGTATGCCTCGTCCACCAGCGCGTGGAAGAGGGCCGCCTCGTCCAGGCCGGACACGGCGGCGCTGTGCGCGGCGCCCGCCGCCTCGCGGAGCACCGTGAGCATGGTGCCCTCCACCGGCTGCCCCACGGCGGCGTAGGCCACGTCCGAGGCGTTCACGAGCGCCTCCACCAGGTCCGCGCTAGAGGCGTCCTTGCGGGCTGCGAGGTGTTCGGCGAAGCCTCGGAGCATCTGCGACCAGATGACGCCGCTGTTGCCGCGAGCGCCCAGCAGGGCGCCTCGTGCGATCAGCGCCGTGAGTTCGCCCACATGGGTCGGGGAGTCCGGCAGGTCGCGCAGGGCGGCGCGCACGGTGAGCAGCAGGTTGGTGCCCGTGTCGCCGTCAGGTACCGGGTACACGTTGATGGCGTTGATGCCGTCCCGGTTGGCGGTGAGCCACCGCTCCGCGACATCGAAGGCAGCGCGAAGCCTGGGAGCGTCGACACGCGCTTCCGTCATGGAGCCCCTCCGTGGCCCGAGCCGCACATCGCTGGCGGCCCCACCCGCCTGGCCGTGCGCTCGCGCCGTCCGGAGGATAACGGAGAGCGGACCCACGTAACGGGGTATCGAGGGGTGACTCGTAGACGTAATCAGACCGGGCGGGCTACCCTATCCGGACGCGCCGGCCCCCTCGTGATGCGGGTGGACGCGCGATGACCCCAGACCTTCCGCAGCGTAGCGAGAACAGCCATGGCTTCAGGCAAGTGTGAACTGTGCGACAAGCGCACCAGGTTCGGCCGGAACATCCGGCACAAGCACTCCGGTAACTGGGAGCGCAAGGCGCCCCGGACCAACCGCACCTTCGTGCCGAACGTGCACTCCAAGCGCATCTTCCTGGACGGCAAGTGGCAGCGCGTCAACGTCTGCACCCGCTGCCTGCGTACCCAGGCCAAGGTGCTGGAGGCCAAGGGCGTGCCGCAGGGCATGGTCCGCGCCTAACGCACCTTCCGAGGCGTCCCGCCTCGATCTCTGCTTCGACGACAACGCCCCGCGACAGCGGGGCGTTTCGCGTGCCCCTCGATGCTCGCACTTGCGGCGGGCGGCTATCGTTCGCGGGCCACTGGGACGGCGAGGGGATGAGGACAGGGGGCAGCGTGGGCGTGCAACTGGGCAAGGACTCCGTGGACCTGGGGATCGTGGTGCGCGACGGCCAGGCGGCCCTCCGCTTCTACCGCGACACACTGGGCCTCGAGCACATCGCGGATACGCCGATGGGTGGCGGTGGCACCATGCACCGGCTGATGTGTGGAACGTCCCTCATCAAGGTCATCGAGTACGAACAGGCGCCCGACGCGGCCAACCCGACCGGTGGCATCAACGCCGCCAGCGGCTACCGCTACTGGACGATCACGGTCACGAACCTGGACGAACTCGCGCAGGCCTGCGAGGCGGCGGGGTACCGCCTCGCGGTGACGCCCCGCGAGATCCGGCCGGGCGTCCGCATCGCGATGGTGGAGGACCCGGGCGGCAACTGGGTGGAGCTCCTCGAGAACTCGTAGCCCTCGAGGCGTGCCGCCACCGCGTGCCTACCGGAACGCGGCTACGAGGGTGATCGCGCCGAAGACGACGAACAGCACCGCGGAGCCGACGGCGATCGCGCGCTGAGGCAGCCGCTTGCCGGCGACGAGGCCGATGCCGATCGCGAGGGCGTCCGCCAGCACCATGCCGGCCGTGGAGCCCAGCCACACCGCCAGCCAGTCTGGCTCACGTCCGGCGATGGAGACCGTCGCCAGCTGGGTCTTGTCGCCGAGTTCCGACAGGAAGAACGCCGTGGTCACGATGCCGAAGGCGCCCAGGCCGCCTCGGACCTTCGTGTCGTCCTCGTCCAGGCGGTCACCGCGCAGGCTCCACGCGGCGAAGCCGAAGAACGACAGGCCCACGATCACGAGAAGGACGCGCTCCGGCAGGAGTTCCTCCAGCACGCGACCCGCCCCCACGGAGCCGAGGTGGACGACCAGCGTGGCGGTGGTGACGCCCGCGAGGACCACCCACCACCGGTAGCGCGTGGCGAACCACAGCGCGACCAACTGGGACTTGTCACCAAGTTCCGCGACGAAGATCAGCAGTGTTGAGAGCAGGAACGCCGACACAGGTGGCACCCAATCTGTCCAGTGCCAGGCGAGGTCGGGTCGGGAGATCCTGGAGACCACCGGCCGGACCCCGCGCGGCACGCGCGTAGTCAGGCCGAAAGTCTCGTCCGCCCGTTGCAGTGCCCGGCGCCGGCCGGAGCGCTACCCGAGCCGCGTCGCCGCCCTCAGCGGAGGGAGCATGTCGACGACGCGCGGGGGACTACTCCCCTTCGGAGATCCCTGTATATCACTGGTCGGTAGTAGGGGCCGCTAGGCGGGGTCCAGGGCGAATACGGGGATCTGGCGCTCCGTCTTCTCCTGGTACTCGGCGTAGGGCGGGAAGGCCTTCACGGCGGCTTCCCAGAGGCGAGCGCGCTCCTCCGGGTCCTCCACCAGGCGGGCGCGCCGCTCCATCACCTCCGTGCCGTCGCGCAGCGTGACGTGCGGGTTGGCGATGAGGTTGTAGTACCAGACGGGGTGCTTGGGCGCGCCGCCCTGCGAGGCAACGAGGACGTACGTGCCATCGACCATGACGCGCATGAGTGGCGTCTTCCGGATCGCGCCCGTGCGCCGGCCTCGATGCGTGACCAGCACCACCGCCATGTCGCGCAGCGTCATGCCCTCGCGCCCGCCGGAGGACTCGATGAGTTCCACCTGCTTGCGTACCCACTCCGTGGGTGTCGGGATGTATTCGGCGTCAGCCATGCTGGCCCCCATCTCATCGAGTCCGGTTCGGTCGAGGGCTATCCGCTGCTCGTGAGGACGGCCCTCGTACGGATGGTACGCCTCGGAGGGCGCTACCCGGCACGAAGGTCGCACGTTCAGCGCGCGCAATGCGATTGCGAACCGCTCCGCAGAACTGCTCGCGCTTCCGCAATGGCGCGGAGCGTAGGTTTCAGTCTCACAAGTCGCACCCGCAAGCACCCGGGCACGCTCATGGAGACGTGCTGTTGCAGGAGTGAATGCGCGGCGCAAGCGGGGTACAGGAGGCAGCAATGTACATAGGCGGCGGAGTCCTCGCCCTGGCGATCATCGTGATCCTGCTCATCCTGCTGCTGTAGTCGGATCGCACAACACGCACCTCCGAGGCAGGTGGCCGCCCGGCCGCCTGCCTCGTTGTGTGTCATCGAGGGCTGGCCGGGGACGAGGCGCGGCGAGCGCGCGGGCAACTCTCTTGCAAGCCACGACGCGCTAGCGGTTGTCCGAGTGAGAGCAGCACAGGGATAGCGTTGTCTGCACCCTTTGACAGGTCGGGGCGGTAACGCATCGAGGCGGGAGGCGGCGACCTTGAACACCCCGTGGTGGTACGCACTCATCCGAGACTGGCGAGTCCGCATGTGGCTCGAGACGCTGAATTGGCCCACCGGGGTGAAGGTGGCGTCGCCGGCGCAGCGGGAGGACGTGCCCTCGGGCGGCGCCGCAGACTCGGTGCCCGCCCTCGCGTCGAAGGCGTCCTAGTCGGGGATCACCAGGAGCCGGCGGACTTCCTGCACCGCCGTTGTCTCGAGCAGTTCGCGAGCGCCCTCGCGGCAGAGGCCCTGCACCAGGCCGGACTCGAACGCTTCCTCCGCGGCCGGGCGGACCGCCTCGACGAGACGGTCGACCTCGATCGCGGGGATGTCCGGGGTGGCGGAGGCGACGGCAGCGCGGAGCCACTCGTCCGCTTCGAGCGCCAGGTCCTCTTCGACGATGTCCATGCACCGACTATAGACCCGGCTGTCTCGCCCGGCCTCGCTAGGCGCGGTCAGCCTCCGGCGGGCGGCAGGGCAGGCGGACGATGAAGGTGCTGCCCTCGCCGAGTTCGCTGCGCGCCTCGATGGTCCCGCCATGCGCCTCCACCACGTAGCGCACGCCGGTGAGGCCCAGGCCGTTCCCCTGGATGTGCTCGGCCACGTTCTCCGCCCGGTAGAAGCGGTCGAAGACGCGTGACAACGCCGTCCGAGGGATGCCGACGCCCTGGTCGCTGATGGTGAGCACGGCCTCAGCGCCGTCCTCGTGCTCCTCGAGGCCGAGCGTGACGCGAATCAGCCCGCCGTCCGGGCTGTACTTCAGGGCGTTCTCCAGCAGGTTCGCCATGGCCCGTTCCAGCCGTCTCGTGTCCCACTCGCCGAGGACGGCGTCGGCCCCGGCTTCCACCTCGATGCGATGGGACGGCGAGCGCTGCTGGAACTCCTCGCACATCGCGCGCAGGTACGGGACCAGGTCCGCGGTCGACCTCGTGAGCGCCACCGAGCCCCCCGCCTGCAAGGTGGCGTCGTCCAGCATCGCCTCCACCTCGTCCACGGCGCGGGAGGTCGCCTGCTCGATGCTCTCCATCGCGCGCTGGAGTTGGTCCGGCCCGAGCGGTTGGTCTCGCTGCGCGCCGCGGCGCACCCACTGGGCCGTCGCCTTGATGGTCGCGAGCGGGTTCTTGAGGTCGTGCGAGACGAGCGCGACCGACTCCAGGTGCGCCTGCATCGCCCGGTCCACCGCCACCACCTGCTCCGACACTTCGTTGAACAGCCGCGCGTTCTCGATGGCGAGCGCGGCTCGGTCGGAGATGTCCTGGAGGAGGGCCTGGTCGTCGGTCGTGTACGCCTCGGAGGTCATGTCGCGCCAGACGACCAGCGTCCCGGTCAGCGCCCCCCTCACGCGCAGGGGGTGCCCGCTCAGGCTGTGCGCGCCGTAGCGCTCGACGTAGGGGGCGAACGCGGGCGACACGAGCGCGCGGAACTCCTCCGCTGTCACGCGCTCGGCCAGGACAGGCGCGCCGGAGCGCACCACCTGCGAGGTGATCCCCGGCCCGTCCTCCGGAATCGCGGACGGGATCAGCGTGCGGACAAAGGCCTGCGCCTCCGGATCCCGATGGTGCATGGTGGCGGACACCAGGTGGCCATCGCCCCGCCGTAGCAGGATTGCGCAGCCGTCGCCCACCGCCTCGCAGACGCTACTCGCCACCACGCTCAGCGCCTGGTCCAGGTCACGTGACGCCTCGGAGAACGCGCGTGAGGCCTCCGCCAGGATGGCGCGCCGCTCCGCCTCCAGGCGCAGCGTGTCCTCGCGGTCCGAGACGGCCTCCACCATCGACTCCATCGCCGTGGCCAGCACGCGCACCTCCGACTCGCCGTCGGTGGGGATGGAGGGACGCGCCCCCTGCGCGACCGCCCTCGCGGCGCCGGCCAGGGCGTCCAGCGGCCGCGTGATGTGGTGGGTGATCAGCGTGAACAGCGCCGCCACGCCCACCACCGCCGCGGCCACGATGCCGACCTGCGTCAGGAGTTCCTCGCGGAGAGACGCCTCCAGTGGTGCGAGCGGCCTCGTGAAGGCCACGGCCCACCGCGTCCGGTCCACGGGGACGATGGCGCCGAAGCGTTCCTCCTCCGTGAAGAAGCCGGGCGAGCCGTCCAGCGAGACCACCTCGCCGGCCATGGCCGCCGCAAGTTCGGAGGTCTGGACCGGCCCCGCATCCGGCAGGCCGGCGTCGTCCACCTCGGTGGTATAGAGGGGCAGGCCTGCCTCGTCGACGACGGTGATGGCAGAGTCGTCTGGGACAAAGTGACTCAGGCGGGCCATGAACGTGCGCGGGTAGAACGCCGCAACCACGAAGCCCTTCAGCGAGCCGTCCGGCGCGTCCATGCGGTGTCCGTAGGTGACCAGGATCTCGCCCGAAGCCAGGCCGGGGAGGCCAGACGACCAGGCCGTCCGCTCGCCGGACATCAGCACCTGCATGTAGGGCCGCGCCGCCAGGTCGGTGCCCAGCCCCTCGTCGGGACTCGCGGCGACCACCCGGCCCTGCGGATCCGTCACGAAGATGGTGCGCAGCAGGCCTTCGTACTCGGCAGTCAGGGCGCCAAGCTTGGGCCCCGCGAACTCCTGGGTGATCTCCGACTCGCCCCCGAGGATGACCGCCACGGACAGCACGGTGGCCTCCAGGTCGCGCGCGAAGCCGTCCACCATTCCGGACGCGGCCGCGGCGAAGTCGCGCGCGTGCGCCACCTCGTCCTCGCGACGCTGGTCGCGCGTCTCGTTGTGCGTCAGGACCACCACGAACAGGAGGATCGCGAGCAGACCGCTCGCCGAAGCGACGACGCGCGTAGCCATCCGCCACCTGCCGGGTCGCAGGAAGTCGCCCCGCATCATCCTTGACTGCTGCCCGCGAGCGCTGCTCGCACTGCCGCCCAGGTGTCGAACCGCCTCGCGGGAGTATCGCATCCCGCCGAACTTTCCGGGGGAGTGGGCGGTCGCTCGGGAATCGAGGTGCTACGCGAGCGCCGAGCGCAGCGCGGCGGCAGCCTCCTGCGGCGACTGCTCGGCGTTGAAGATCGCTGAGCCCGCCACCAGCACCGTCGCCCCCGCGTCCACGCAGGAGCGCGCGTTGTGGGCCTTCACCCCACCGTCCACCTCGACCAGCAGGTCGATGCCCGCTGCGCGGATCCGCCGTTGGAGGTCGCGCACCTTGTCGAGGAGTTCCGGCCGCATCGCCTGCCCGCCCCAGCCGGGGCGGATCAGCATCACGGTCACCTCGTCCAGGTCGCGCAGCAGCGGCGCGATCGTCTCCACCGACGTCTCCGGGTTGATCGCGATACCGGCCTCGCACCCCAGGTCACGGCACATCTGGATGTGCTCGCGCGACGCATCGAGGGAGCCCGCCGCCTCGTAGTGGAAGATCAGCCGCTGCGCCCCCGCACCCGCGAGGTCAGCGAACTGCTCGGACGGCCTCGCGACCATCATGTGCGCCTCGATGAAGCGGCTGTCCGAGGCGGCTCGCACGGCGGCAATGACCTCCTTGCCGAAGGAGATCGGCGGCACGAAGTGCCCGTCCATCACGTCCAGGTGCCACAGGTCGATGCCTCCGGCCTCCGCGTCCCGCACCTGCTGCGCGAGGTTCCCGAAGTCAGCGGTGAGGATCGAGGGGGCAATGAGGGTGGACACTCGCGCTACCCCGCACGCTCGCGTTCGAGGCGTGCTCGGGCCGCCTCGCGGGCGTCGCGCACGCGGTTCGGGGCGGTCCCGCCCGGCACGTCGCGCGCAGCCAGCGCGGCATCGAGGTCGATCTCCAGCACGTCGGCGTCGAAGGCCACGTGCGCTGAGCGGTAGTCCTCCAGCGTGAGGTCCTCGAAGGTGCGGCCCTCACGCTCGCAGCGTGCGACCAGTGACCCCACCGCCTCGTGCGCCTCGCGGAAGGGGACGCCCTTCTTCGCCAGGTAGTCCGCGATGTCCGTCGCCAGGGCGAAGTTGGCGACGGCGGCCGTGCGCCCTCGGTCGGCGTCGAACGTCATCGTCGGCATCATGGCCGCGACGACCCGGAGGGTGATGAGGATGGTGTCCACGGAGTCGAAGAGCGACTCCTTGTCCTCCTGGTTGTCCTTGTTGTAGGCCAGCGGCTGGCCCTTCAGCATCGTGAGGGCCTGCACCAGGTTGCCGATGACCCGCGCGCTCTTCCCCCTGGCCAGTTCCGCCACGTCCGGGTTCTTCTTCTGCGGCATGATGCTGGAGCCAGTGGAGTAGCGGTCGTCCAATCGAGCGAAGCCGAACTCCGCGCTGGTCCACAGGATGATCTCCTCGGACAGCCGTGAGAGGTGCACCGCCGTCAGCGCTGCCGCCGAGTGGTAATCCACGATGAAGTCGCGGTCGCTCACCGCGTCCAGCGAGTTCTCCGTGACGCCATCGAACCCCAGTTGCTGCGCCACGAACTCCCGGTCGATCGGGTATGTCACGCCGGCGAGTGCGCCCGCGCCGAGCGGCAGCACGTTCGCCCGCGCCCGCGCCTGCACGAACCGCTCCGCGTCCCGCGCGAACATCGCCTCGTAGGCCAGCAGGTGGTGCGCCAGCAGGATCGGCTGCGCGCGCTGCAGGTGCGTGTACCCCGGAATCACCGTCTCCGCCTCGCGCTCCGCGAGGTCGATGAGGGCGCCTCGCAACGAGCGGAGCAGGTCCACCGTCTCATCGCACGCCGCGCGCACGAAGAGGCGGGTGTCCGTGGCCACCTGGTCGTTCCTCGAACGGCCGGTGTGCAGCCGCCGCCCCGCGTCGCCGATGCGCTCGGTGAGGACGGCCTCGATGTTGAGGTGGATGTCCTCGCGGTCCAGGCGGAACTCGAACGTCCCACCCTCGATCTCGCCGAGGATCTGCTCCAGCCCCGCGACGATGGCGTCCCGGTCGGCCTCGGAGATGACCCCCTGCCGCGCCAGCATCGAGGCGTGCGCAATGGACCCCGCGATGTCCTCGCGATAGAGGCGCCGGTCGAAGTCGATGGAGGCGTTGAACTGGTCGACGAGCGCATCCGTCTCGCCGGAGAAGCGCCCGCCCCACAGCTTGCTCGAAGCGCCCTCGGAACCCGCACTGCCCTCGGAGGTGGTCATGGCGCGAGCCTACAGGAGCGTGCGGATGTGGGCGATTGGGGGTGGTGTGTCTCGCCGGCCGAGGGGGCCTACAGGCGGTCTGACGATCTACCGACCACAGGCGAGGCAAGTTCGACCTCGTTGAAGTCGCGCTATAGTGCCGCTCCAGAAGCGCTGCAGCGGGGGGAGCGTGATGCCGTCGCCAACGCATGGGCGGGACTGCCAGTCCAAGACCTTCCCTGCCCCATGCAAGTACTGTTCCGACGATATTTTCGTCTTCCTTTGTAATCACGGGTCGGTGGTTCGCTTCGAGAGCCTTGGTCCGCCGTGGCCGCTACACGAGTGCAGCGGCCTGCTCCGTTCCTTTCGGGATCACCTAGCTGACGGGACAATCACCATCGTGCCGGATCGGTCGGTGCGCCTCGAGGGAGAGTACGCATCACGTCTGGCGTCGATAAGACGCCCGACGCCGACCTTCCGCAAGGAGACTGTTCGCATGGATCCCTACGCCGGTCTGGAGACCAGCGAAGTGGGCATCCTGCGTGAACGGCTGCTTAACCTGGATGTCTTCGAGCACCTCGGGATACCGAGTACCTCGATCTCGGCGGCGTTGCTTGGTGAACTAGCAAAGGGTCCGGTGGCGCAATTGACGGTTCATACAGAAGCGCTCGGGGAAGTTGACAACTCGAGCTTCACCTTCCTCGTACCGCAGAAGGTACTATTCGCATCGGGAGCGATACGGGGAGACTTGGTTTCTTTGCACCTCATCGGTGCGAGCGTCCCCGGAACGCTATTCTGGCGTTGTGACCGGTTTGAGCGGATTTAGCCGCCCCTACCCCTCCGGCGCCGCCAGCTTCAGCAGGTCGCCCGCCTCCGAGAGCATCTGGGTCTGGGCCTGGACCTGGGCCTGGAGGCCGTGCAGGCGGATGAAGCCCTGCGCGTGCGACTGGTCGAAGAGGTCGCCCTCCTTGTTGTACGTGGCGAGGGCCTGCGAGTAGAGGCTGCGGTCGGCGCGGCGGCCGATGACCGTCGTGGTGCCATGCCAGAGGCGGACGCGCACGTCGCCGGTGACGTGGCGCTGGGTGCTGGCCACGTACTGCGCGAGGTCGCGGTGGTGCGCGGAGAACCAGAGGCCGTTGTAGACCAGGTCCGCGTACTCCTGCGCCACCAGCGTCTTGAACCGGGTCTGCGGCTTGGTCAGCGTGAGCGACTCCAGCGAGGCGTGCGCCTCCAGCAGGATCACCGCCGCGGGCGCCTCGTAGATCTCGCGCGACTTGATGCCGACGAGGCGGTTCTCAACCATGTCGATGCGCCCGATGCCGTGCTCGCCGCCGAGGTCCGACAGGCGCTGCACGAGTTCCACCGGCCCCATCTCGACGCCGTCGAGAGCCACCGGGATGCCTTCCTCGAAGCGGATCTCGACCACGGTCGGCCTGTCGGGCGTCTCGTCGAGGGGCTTCGTCCAGAGGTAGACGTCTGCGGGCGGCTCCACCCACGGGTCTTCGAGGCTGCCCGCCTCGATGGAGCGGCCCCAGAGGTTCTCGTCCGTGGAGTACGGGGACTCCTTGGACTGGCGCACGGTGATGCCGTGCTCGGCGGCGTAGGCCAGCGCCTCGTCCCGCGACACCGAGTGCTCCCGCGTGGTGCCGACGATGGTCAGGTCCGGCGCCAGCGTCTGCACGCCAACGTCGAGGCGCACCTGGTCGTTGCCCTTGCCCGTGCAGCCGTGCGCCACGGCGCTCGCCCCCACCTCGCGCGCCT
>CAYTRA010000028.1:0-13855 GCA_964439675.1 uncultured Dehalococcoidaceae bacterium | reverse complement strand
CGGACGAGGGAGCGGAGCACCTCGGCACGCAGCCAGGCGGGGCGGCGAGGCGCAGGGATGACGCGGGGGATCTGAGGCACGGGCGGGACTCCGCGACCAGCGCGCGCGCCGAGGACGGTCCCCGAACGCACACACGCTCCGCCGGGCGGCCGGCCGAGTGCTGGTCTTGAACACGCCCGCTGGAGTTATGCCATGTGCCTGAGTCGGGCACTGACGCGCGGAGCGTACGGGAGCGACCGTCGCCCTGTCCAACGTTTTGCTCCGTGCGCGACCGACTCTCTGTCCTCGAGGAGGCGGCGAGCTGCCACCCACCAGTGAAGGACGTGTCACTGCGTCCCTAATCGCGGCTGCGCGGTTCGGCGTCCCCCTGGCGGGGCGCCCGTGCTGCCGTGCCGACGGCTCGGACCATGCCTTAGCTGTGGTGTTCAGGGAGGTTGGTGCGGCTGACCGGAGGGAGTCCTCCGAGGGCGGTGTGGCCTCGGTGATGGTTGTACCGGTGGAGCCAGCTGTCCAGCGCGCGGATGCGTTCTGGCTCTGAGCGGTAGCTGCGGACGTAGGCCCACTCGTCCAGGAGCGTGCGGTTGAAGCGCTCCACTTTGCCGTTCGTCTGTGGCCGGTAGGGCCGCGTGAAGCGGTGGTGCACACCGGACTCGGAGCAGAGCCGGGCGAAGTCCGTGCTGCGATAGGCGGGGCCGTTGTCCGTGAGCAGCGAGCGCACCGTGACACCTCGCGCGGCGTACCAGGCGAGTGCGCGCTGCCAGAAGTCGACGGTCGTCTGAGCACGCTCGTCGGGAAGCACCTCGCTGTAGGCCAGGCGTGAGTGGTCGTCGACGGCCGAATGGACGTAGGCGTAGCCCACCCGCTGCCGAAGCCCTGGTCGCTCTCGGCCATGTGCCCGCCAGCCGCCGCCGCGGGGGATGCGCCCGAGCTTCTTGACATCCATGTGCACGAGGTCGCCCGGGCGTTTGTGCTCGTAGCGGCGGATCACCTCGCCGGTGGGACGGTCCAGCCAGCGCAGGTGGCGCAGGCCCAGCCGGCAGAGGATGCGATAGACCGTCGACGCCGCCATGCCGAGACGCTGGGCGATGCGCAGCGGACCGAGCTGCTCCCGCCTCCGCAGGCGCTCCACCCGCCGTTCCAGCGTCTGTGGTGTGCGTCGGGGACTGCGTCGAGGCCGCGAGGAGCGGTCCTGGAGGCCTGCCTCCCCCTCGGCCAGCCAGCGGCGCCGCCGGCGGCTTGTGGTGGTGCGGGAGACGCCCATCTCCGCGGCGACATGGGCGAGCGGACGGCCAGCCGCGATGCGTTGGACGAGGACGAGCCGTCCCGCGGGCGTGAGCTTGGCGTTAGCGTGCAAGAGGACCTCCTGGGGTGGTTGGCGTCGTAACCACACCTTCCCCGGGAGGTCCCCTTCGATCACTCCGTGCTAACAACCTCGGTGGACGTCACACCTAGGTACTCCAGTACCCGCACGCGCTCGTCCTCGAACACGACTCGATAGAGGCCCGGATTCACCTCCGCAGGATCGTCCGACGACATGTCTGGTACTCCAATTCCTGGAGCGGGGCTCCGTTTGGCTCTCGTTTGAGGCGCGCCGTACACCCGTGAAAGGCACGATAACGACTCTGAGACGGGCGAAGAGCGCTCCCTCCCCCTCAGACTCCGGCGACACCGCCGACGACGCCGCCCACGACGTAGGTGAGCACCGCCGCGGCGAGGCCCAGCACGAGCTGCCGCGTACCGCCGAAGAGCCACTGGCGCCCGGTCAACAGCGTGATCGCTGCACCGAGCAGGAACAGTCCGGCGCCGGACGCGGCGGCGCCCGCCACGACAAAGGTGAGGCCACTGCCGAAGAAGAACTGACCTGCCCCCGGTATTCATACCACTTGCAAAGTCAGAGTTTCCCTACTCAAGAGAGGTTGGCCGGCATCGACCTCTGGCGCCGGGGAGCGGTACCCGAGCGAGCTGTGCGGCCGGACCTCGTTGTACTCGTTCCGCCACGCCTCGGTCAGGACCTGGGCTTCGAGCAAGGTGTCGAAGCGTTCGCCGTTGAGATGCTCATCGCGGAGCCGGCCGTTGAAGGACTCGATGTAGCCGTTCTCCCAGGGACTTCCCGGCTCGATGAGAGCGTCTGCACGCCGATCCGTCCCAGCCACCGGCGTACCGCCCGCGCCACGAACTCCGGGCCGTTGTCCGAGCGGATGTAGGCTGGTGGTCCCCGCCGGACGCAGAGGTCTGACAGCACGGCGAGCACTTCCTGCGAGCTCAGCCTCCGCGCCACCTCGATCGCCAGACACTCCCGCGTGTACTCGTCCACCACCGTCAGCATCCGCAACTTCCGTCCGTCCGCGGTCCGGTCGAAGACGAAGTCGTAGGCCCAGACGTGGTTCGGGTGCTCGGCCCGTAGCCGCACGATCGACCCGTCCGCGAGCCACAGTCGGCCACGCTTCGGCTGCTTCGCGGGTACGCGCAGCCCTTCCTGCCGCCACAGCTGCTCGACGCGCTTGTGGTTCACGTGCCACCCCTCGCGGTGGAGCAGCGCGATGATCCGTCGGTATCCATAGCGACCGAAGCGGGTGGCCAGCGCCACGATGCGGGCGCGTAGCGCCTGTTCATCGGACGACTCCCGCGGCACGTAGCGCTCCGTGGCTCGCGCCTGCCCGACGACGGTGCAGGCCCGTCGCTCCGAGACCGCGAACTGCTCCCGCATCCTCATGACCGCCCGGCGCCGCTTGGCCGGGCTCAGAAGTTTCCCCGGGAGAGCTCCCGGAGCATCGCGTTGTCGAGCGCCTGGTCGGCGACGATCTTCTTGAGCTGGGCGTTCTCGCGCTCGAGCTCCTTGAGCCGCTTCGCCTGGTCGACCTTCATGCCGCCGTACTCGCGTCGCCAGCGGTAGTACGTCTGCTCGCTCACGCCGAGCCGACGAGCCACCTGCCCCACCGACTCGCCCTGCGCCAGGCCGACCTCGGCCTCCCGCAGCTTGCCGATGATCGCCTCGGCCCCGTACCGTTTCCGCTTCGCTGTCATCCCAAGTCCCCTTCCCGTCCACCGCAATTCTCACTCTCGCGGTGGATCCGTTTCAGGGGGGCAGGTCATGGGTGCAACCCCGGTACCACGAGGCTGACGGCGATACTAGCGCGGTTACCCGGCAAGAGGCGCCGGCTCTCTTCCTAGACTCCTCCGACCGGTTCAAACGTGCTGAGCGGGGCCCCGCCCCTGGTTGACAGCTGCAATTCCACTTCCTGGTAGACCATCTCCGTCTCTCGTGCCGCCCGATCCCAGTCGAAGAGCGAGGCACGCTCCAGGCCACGTGTGCGAAGCTCTCCCGCGAGCCGTGGGTCTTGTAGCAGACGGCTCATCGCACTCTTCAAACCCTCCACATCACGCGGAGAGACGACTAGGGCTGCATCGCCGGCGACCTCTGGAAGTGAGCCGGAGCTCGACACGATGACCGGTGATCCGCACGCCATCGCCTCCACCACCGGCAACCCGAACCCCTCGTAGAGCGATGGCATCACGGTACAAACCGCGCCGGAATAGTAGGCAGGCAGATCCTCATCCGCGACGAATCCCGCGAGGATCACGTCCGACTCGATTCCCAGTTGCCGGAGCTGGCGCAGCGTCCGCTCGCGGAACCGGTCTTCGCTACCACCAGGCTTCCCCACCTTCACAAGCTTCAGCTCGGGGTACGCCCCGTCCTGCTTGAGTCTCGCGAACGCCTGGAAGAGAGTGCCCAGGTTCTTGCGGGGATGCTCTGACCCCACGAAGAGGATGTACGGGAACTCGAAGGGGCGTGCCTCGGCTGGGCGGAACCGCTGGTGATCGGCGCCTTCGTACACCACATGGATGCGATCCTCGGGAATCCCGAGGTGCTCGACCAGGTCGTACTTCGTCGTGTGGGAGACCGCGATGATCGCGGTCGCGGCACGGATGCCGGCGATGTCCAGGCGGAGATAGGCGCGATCGCGAAGGTTCGGCCGGTGGATCAGCGGCCGCTTCCGGTGCATGTCGAAGTATCGAATCAGGTCGTGGACGGTGATGAGGTAGGGGACTGACAGGAACCGTCCGTATCGTCCGAGGTGGTGGTTCGGGAGGTGCACCGGACCATCGAGTCCGCGCAGCTTCTGGACAAACCGAACATCGCCATAAAGGGCGCTCGCCGCTGCGGGACTCGCGATCGGGACGTTGAAGCGCTCGGCGATCGACTGGTAGACGTCCGTGTAGAGCTTTGGAATGTCGAGGCGAGTCGCCAGCTCCTGGGAGTAGCGGTCCAGCGAGCCCCCGCCAGTTGTTGCCACCAGGATCATCTCAATCCGCCCGGGCGGGCAGGCCCGGACACCTCCCTTCACTCTGCCCCGCCGCTGCTTGGAGGTAGGCCCTCTCGGGGCACCGGCGGGCAATTGACAAGTCCCTCTGGCTCTGGCGGAATATTAGCACTCGTCACCGGAGAGTGCTAAAGCTGAGGAGCAGGGCCCTTCTAGCCTGGAGAGAGAGATGAGAGTCACAGAGAACCTGACAGCCGGTGCCGCCAAGGCAGACTCCGACGAGGTCGTGTCGCGGCAACACATCGAGAAGCCCTGGGGTGTTGAGGAAGTCTGGGACGCCGGCCGCTACGTCGTGAAGTGCCTGCACCTACGTCCCGGCCACCGCCTCAGCCGGCAGTACCACCGCCAGAAGACCGAGACGCTCATGGTCCACCGCGGGCAGGTCCGGATCGCCCTGGGGGATGCCGAGCGCATCTACCGCCCCGGCGAGGTGGTGCATGTTCCTGCCGGCAAAGTCCATCGCATCGCGGCAGTGGACGGTCCAGCAGTCCTCTTCGAGGCATCGACGCCAGAGTTGGACGACGTGGTGCGGGTGGAAGATGACTACGGGCGCGTCGCCGGGTAAACGAAGAGGCGGGCGCGGCGAGGGCGGCCCCACCGCGCCCACTTCTGGAAGGTCGCCGCGAGGTTGATCGGTTCCTCGTCACGGACCGCCGTGACGGTCACCTCGTCTGCCACGGCGCCACGGTCAACCGCGCGGGCGAGCGCGTCGACTGTCTCTACAACCGCGACGATCACGTCGCCCCCCGCGCATCAGCACGCCCTCGCCATCAGGCAGCGAGGCCGGACGGATCCCGGCGTCGTCGGCCGCGCTCCCGGTGCTACTCCCACGACATAGACCCCACTCGACACCGACACTCCCGCGTCTGCGGCGTTCGCCTCATTCAGGGTCACACCCTGGATCCCTAGCTGCGGGTGACGCACGAACGTCCCGCCGATCATGTCAGGGAGGAAGCGCAGTGCGGTATTCGACGGCACCGCAAGACCGATCCCCACGAAGACACGCTGTCCGGAGGGGTTCTCGATCGCCGTGTTGATCCCTATCACCTCGCCATCCAGGTTGAAGAGCGGTCCGCCTGTGTTCCCCGGGTTCACAGCGGCGTCGGTCTGAATCACGCCGCGGATCGGCCGTCCGACCGCCGTCGAGAGGAGTCGCGGTTGACCCCGCTCGCGATACCGAAGGGTCACGGTGAACTCGAAGGAGAACGGGTTCCCGCTCGCGAAGACGAAGTCACCGGGTCGGACGCTGTCGGAGTCACCCAGCGTCGCCGGTTCCAGGCGATCCCGGTCGATGTCAGAACGTAGGACAGCCAGGTCGTTGGCGGAGTCCGCACCAACAATCACCGCCTCCGCGAGCGTGCCATCCGAGAGTTTCACCGTGATCCCTCGGTGTGTTCGACGACGTGGAACTTCGTCAGGATGTGACCCTCACGGTCGACCACGATCCCGGAACCGGGCCTCGCGCCCCCGAAGAGCGTGTTGCCGCTGACTGTTCCGATGGCCACGAGGGAGTGCTTCAGTTCCTCGACGAGATCGGCGAGCTGGCCGCTCGCCGCAAGTTCCAGTGGAGTGTGGCGGTTACCGTCTGTGATCGTGGGAGTGTCTGACGTTCCTTGCGGCTCGGCCGGAGACGCGATCGTCGGCTCGGCGTCTCCGCGGGCTCGGAGCGGGTTGCCGCCGCAGGCGGATAGGCCGAGCGCAAGGACCCATCGATGTGCGGCGCCCGCGCAGCCGTTGGCGCGGGCCACAGTGATCGGCTATGCGACCCTCATGCGCAACGACGAGGATGATCGAACGCCACCCCGCCGGGGTGCGGCGGGGGCCCGGCGGGGTGGCGGGGTTGGTCCGTGCGCTGCGGAGCCGCTAGCCGCGGATCTCGATCTGCTTGGGCTTTGCCGCGCTGGAGATGGGAACGCGCAGCCGCAGGACGCCGTGACGCAGTTCGGCCGTCATCTCGGCGTCGTACACAACGCCTGGGAGCGCCACGCGTCGCGACCAGGAGCCGGACGGGCGCTCGCGTCGGTAGTAGCGCGCGTCGCTGTACGTATCCGTGTCGCTGGCCGGGTGGGCAGCGATCGACAGAACACCCTGGTGCAGCTGTACGGAGATGTCCTCCTTGCGGAAGCCCGGAAGCGAGGCTTCCACCACCAAGTCGTCGTCCTGCTGGTAGATGTCGATCGGCAGCGTGCCTTCCTCGGTGCGCCAATCGCTCCAGAACGGTCGGGTGAAGACCCGATCCATCTCAGACAACGCTTCGCGTGCCTGCTCCAGGATGTCGAACGGCTTGCGGGTGACGATGTCAGCCATCTTGCGTTCCTCCCTTCAGCCGGGATGGCCCTTCGCCGAGTCTATTATTAGCACTTGATCAATGAGAGTGCTAAGTGCGGCCTCAGAGCTCTTGGGAGGAAGGTCGTAGTCAATGGCCGATCGGCGTCAACCCTGTCGCTGTATCTCATCCGAGCTTCAGTAATGCTCTCAATTCCGTCGTTCTTCGGGATTTGCTGTTCACGTGACCGCCACCCTGCTTTGGACACACACGGGGGCGAGGCGTGCCCTGACCAGCGACCCCAATCCAGTCAGATGGCACGGAGGATCGGGCCCAGGTCGGCTCAGGGACCGGCGCGCGCGTCCGACCTCGAGGGCGGTTGCCCCTGGTGTCCGCGCCCTCACTCTCCCATTGTTTCGCGCCATTCAACGATCCACCGTTCGATGTCAGCCGGTGTAAACGCGAGTTCCGCTGTCTCGACCTCCACGTCTGCGTAGCGCCACCATTCCGGTGTTGGTAGCCCACCGACGACTGGATACACATGGTCGGTCGGTGGTACAAGTTCCTGGTACCCGTCGCTCAGAAGCAGATCGATGAACGCCCGTGCTTCCTCGGGGTACTCGGTGCCCTCGAGGATTGCGGCGACCTCGACCTGACGGAACAATGGACCGAGGATCACGTTTTGGGTGGGCGGATCCTCGAGGATGCCCGTCGTGCGCTGCGCCCGTTCGGCCTCGGCGGCAGGCGAGGTCGTGTAGGACACCACGAGCGAGCGCTTGCCCTCGGGATTACGGCCCGAGAAGTGATCGGCGTACGCCTCACCCCAGTCTGAGGTGATCAGCACATCGTTCGCGCGGAGATCCGTCCAGAAGTCGCGCCAGGTCGTCGCTCCGTCCTCGCCGAACGCGGCGATCGTCGTGAGGAAGAACTGGAGTCCCGGCGACGAGCGCGACGGATCCTGCACTACCAGTTCGCCGCGCCACGCCTCCGACGTGAGGTCATCCCAACTCGCCGGGGGTGCGCCGCGCGCGGAGTCAAAGTTCAGCGTGACGTATCCATAGTCCACCGGCGTGACGAGTGGATCATCGCCGATCTGCGCGAGGATGTCGGGATCGATCGCTACCCTCCGTGGCGACTCGTACGGCGTGAGAAGGCCCTCTGCCGCCAGCGAGGGGAAGAGAAGGTTGTCGATCCCGACGACGAGGTCCGCCTGGGGCGCCGACCCATTGAGGAGCGCGGCGGCAACCTGGTTCGCATCCCCTGCGAAGATCCATTCGATGGCGATCCCATGCTCGCGCTCGAACGCCTCGAAGAGCGGCCCGTGCGGCTCTCCACTGAAATAGTCGTGAGCGAGCACCCTCATCACCCGATCGTCGGCGTCCCTGGCCGCCGGCTGCGGTGACGTCTCAGGAGGCTGCTCAGTGGCCGCCGCCCGCATCGAGGTCGCGTCGTCACGTGCTGCCGGCATTGCCGTCTCGTCGGCGCACGCGGCGGTCAGCACTGCAACCACCGCCATCACAAGCGTTCCGAGCCTTCGCATCGAGACCTCCCTCGTTGCGAGACCGCATGATCCGGATCAGGTGACGCGCGGAGAGTGCGACGGAGAGCGGGACACCCGAGGACGGCGCCACCGCCTGCTCGAGCGGACCGCTTCCCTACGCACGTACGAACGTGATCAGGTTCCGGGGTTGGCGTCGCGCGCCTCTCAGCTCCCTCGGGTTGGGAGCACCCCCAGCGGTCTCTACCGTGTTGGGGGCAGTTTCACAACTGGGCCGGGCGTGGTCAAGGTACAAGGTCGAGGCGGTACCCAACGGCCCAAGCTCCACGACATCGCCATGGCCCAGTCGCTGCTCCCGGCAGCGTGAAGCGGAAGCACAGGCCGACCA
This sequence comes from uncultured Dehalococcoidaceae bacterium, assembly GCA_964439675.1. Taxonomy (GTDB): domain Bacteria; phylum Chloroflexota; class Dehalococcoidia; order UBA2979; family UBA2979; genus W-Chloroflexi-9. The sequence continues at coordinate 5,381 of CAYTRA010000028.1, read as the reverse complement.
GCAGGTCAACCTCTCAGCATGCATGAACTGGCCCAGAAGTCGCCTGATGCGGCGGTCGAGGGGCTGCGCGAGGAGCTCTCTGCGATCGAGGACGAGCGGCGCCCCGCCGAGGCGGCAGCAAACACTGACCGAGCGAACATTCACGCCGAACTCTACTCGCAGCTGGCGGACTTGCGAGCCTCGACAGCGATCGGACTGGTCCCTGCCGCCGCACCAGGCAGCGGCGCCGGTAGGAACGGTGGCGCTGCTCCTCAGCAGAGGAGGATCGGTCACATCCTCGCCGCATCCGTCGCTCATCTGTGGACCGGAGAACCTGATGCGAATGCAGACCCTGGGCGGCCCATGTTCTGGTCTGACAAACCGGCGCGGTGCAGTGGCGACAACTCCACGTATTGATCAACACTCCGGACGCGGCGTTCAGATCGCTCGCATCTCTACGATGACGTCACCTACTGGTTGAGGAGGGCCAGTTGCCACAGCGAATCACGGCATCCGTGGCACTGCTACTCTCGGCGGTGTCCGGTCTCGGAGCCGGCGTGGCGGGACTCCTCATCACACTGGTAGTGACCGAGCATCGAGGAGCGAGTCTAGCGGCCGGGGGGCTGGCGGGCGCCGTCGTCTCAGCGGCGGGCGCGTGGCAGGCGGCACGGAGGCTGGCCGACCGGCCCCGGCGGCGACAGGCCATCGCGGCCGCGACAGCGGGAGCCGCGCTCCTCGCCTTCGCCGGCGTGCTCTGGGGTCTCATCCTTTCGCCCGCGCCGAGGGCGACCGAAGCCATGCTGGCCGCGCCGGCCTTCTGGGACCTGCCGACAGGGTCTCGCATCGCGTACGAGGCGACACAAGCAGCCGGCACGGCGCGCCCGACACCGGTCCTGCTCGTCCACGGCGGGCCGGGGTCGCCCACTCGTGATGTCGCCGGCATCGGGCCGCTACTCGCCGGGCTGGGCTTCGATGTCTACAACTACCACCAGGTCGGATCGGGACTCTCATCGCGACTCGACGCGGAGGATTACTCTGTCGCTCGGCATGTCGCCGACCTGGAGGCGATCCGCCAGACACTCCGCGCGGAGCAGGTGATCCTCATCGGCACGTCGTGGGGAGGGCAACTCACTGCGGCGTACCTGGCCGCCTACCCCGAGCGCGTCGAACGCGCCGTCGTCGTCTCGCCCGGTGCGATCTGGGTGCCCGCCTTCAGCGACACCGAGCGGCTGACACCCGGAGGCAAGCGCGACGTGGACGGAGTCGTCAGCAGCATACCCCGCTTCCTGCTGCCCCACATCCTGATGAGCGTGGTAGGCCCCGGCCCCACGCAGGCCCTGCTGCCAGACAAACAGGTGGATGGTCTCGCCGAAACGATGATGCTGAACCTGGACATGTGGGCCGGCTGCGAGCGTGCCGACCCGGTCCAGAACCGGACGTCCGCGGGTGGCATCGGGTTCTGGGCAAATGCGGCGACCATATTCGACGCGCGTTCCGTCGTGGATCCGCGGCCGCTGTTGGCGAACCTGGAGACACCGATCCTCATCCTGCGGGGTGAGTGCGATTATGTCGCCTGGGAGGTCGCCAGGGAGTACCGCGACCTCCTGCGGAACGCCGTGCTCATCCCCATCGCAGGAGCGGGACACGTGATCCAGCAGGATCAGCCGCAGCGCTATCGCGAACTCATCCGCGCGTTCATCCTCGGGGATCCGTTGCCCGCTGAGCCATACACCGGGGATGCTCCCCCATGGTGACAAGGGCGCAGCCCGCAGTTGGGCTCATCGCGGGCACGCATGTGTTCGCTGCGCCATCCCGCTAGGCCGACACTCGCCGAACCGGCTTTGGTAGTGAAAGCCTCACGGACAAGTGTGCGGACATTGCGGCCGGCACTCTCGGTCCTAACGTGGCGTAGAGGATCCGCCGTTTCGACATGCACTGCCCTTGGAGTGGCTGTACACTGGACACACATGAAGGAGGCCGCGCCATGACTAGCGACACCAAGCGGACCCGCAGTCGACGTCTCGCGGTGCGCACGACGCCGGAGGATCGGGAGTTGATCGACCGAGCTGTCGCGGCCTCTGGGACGGATCTCACCGACTTTGTCGTGACGAACCTCACGGTGGCGTCGCGACGAGTGCTTGCCGACCGGACGGCGTTTACATTGGATGCCGAGGGACAGCGGGCGTGGGAACGGATCAATCGACGCCCCGCCCGCAATCTCGCCGGGCTCCGCGCGTTGATGGAGCGCCCATCACCGTTCACTGAGGCGTGACCGACCGCTATCGGTCGCCCCGCTTGCTCGCGCCCGACGACGAAGTCGACCGCTTCGAGTGTCGTTCGGCCGAGCAGACCGACTGGCTCCGTCACCACGCCCGGCAGGCTCACGCTTCAGGTACCGCGCGGATCCTCATCGTGACGGAGTTGGACCGCTCTGAGGTCGTGGCCTACTACGCATGGTCCATCGCCAGTGTGGCGATCGGTGACGCACCCGAGCGGATGCGCCGCGGTGCTGGTCGATACCCGCAGCCGGTCGCACTGCTGGCCCGCCTGGGCGTTGCGCTCGAACACGAAGGCCGCGGCCTGGGTGCCGGGCTCCTCGCCGACGTAATCGCTCGCACCGCCCAGCTGGGAGCCGAGATCGGATGTCGAGGCCTGATCGTCCACGCTGAGACGGCGGATGCCCGCGACTTCTACCGCCACCTCATCCCGGAATTCGAACCGTCGCCAACGGATGAGCTGCACCTGGTGCTGCTGATGAAGGACATCCACCGGACACTTGGCCGATGATGGGCCCCCGATGACGGCTCGTGCACCTCGAGCATCGCCCCGGCCCCTGGCCGGAGCCATTGAATGGCCGGACTCCCGCCAACGATTATGCCTTCTCGCGACAACTTCAAGCCGCCTGAGTCCACCATCCAATGCGGTGAGCATCCCAAGCTGGCTCCAGCGGATATGGAAGCCACAGTGAGTGTGGAACAACTGGAGGCGTGTTCTCCCCCGTCTCCACCACAGGCGCTTATGCGCTTTAGCCGATTCTTATCCACAAACGGGGCCGCCCTGCCGTCCCCGTCCGGGGCACGCATTGTGACCTCGCGCGACTCCCGCGGCGGCAACCCTTCGCAGAGCGTCTAGGTCGCCGACTCAGGTGCGCCTAAATGGCCGCTCGCCACAGCACGTGGTCGTCTACCAGCGTGTCAATAGCGGCAGTGACGGCGTACCCGTGCTACGCCGCCACCCTCTCAAGGCACGAGTACATGAGGCAACGACCTACCAGTGAAGTCCGACATCGGACACCGTGTCGAGAGACCGAACTGCCCTGCTCATCGGCTCGTGGGCACACGAGTCCAAACGCACCTCGATCCCAGCACGTCGGTCTATCGGAGCGGTCCGTTAAGCCTCGAGTAGCGGACTTGCCACCAGGCGCACCACGGCTCTCCTCGCTGCCGGACAAGTGGATATCCCGCGCAATGCGCGGGCAGCACACCGTTCCCCAGGAATTCACGCAGAAGCGTGGGCGTCGAGTCCGCTGCCCGAACTGCCGGTCGCCGGCGCGATGAAGCCGCCAGGCACGCTGCCGGTGCTCCGCGCCGGCGACGTGCTGTTCACCTCCTTCAACTTCGACGCGGCCGAGGCCGCCGTCGAGGCACGGCGCTCCGGCGTGTGGCTTGCCCTCGTGGTCGCGGGCGCTCGTCCCACGCCGCAGGACGGCTGGACTCCCGTCGCGGACCGATTCGGGTCCGACGACGGCGAACAGATGCGTCTACTCTGACGCAGGGCTACGCGGTGCGGCCGCCGCCAGGCGGCCCCGCTCCCGCGATCATCCGATACAGCTCCGCGCCGAACAGTAATTGAATGAGGAGAGACTCCCCATGGGATGGTCGCGTGCCTGCAGCACGACCGGATCGCTGAGCAGAGCGACGCTTGCCCGCCCGTGGCGGCGCACCGCGTCCGCTCTTATCGCCGAGCTTCGGGCGGGACGTGTAAGTCGATGATCGGTGCTGGAAGGTGGAGAGAAGGCCCGATGCACCGGGCCGTCGGATGCGTCCTGCTGCTGCTATCGGTGGCCTTCGGCCTCGTCAGCGCAGCCCCAGCGTTGATCGCCATGCTCGCTGTAACACAGAGCCGCGCAATCAGTGTCGCCTCGGGAGTGCTGGTGCTTGCCGGTGTCACGGGTCTGGTTGCCCTGTGCGCCGCGCGATTGCTCGTCCAGCGCCCTGAGCCCCAGCGCGCCATCGCTGTAGTGGTGACTTGCTCGGCGGCCGTCCTCTTCGCTGTCTTCCTTTGGTGGCTCGTATTGCAACCAGGGCCTACGACGACACCCTCCTCCATGGTCCGACCCGAGTTCTGGGACCTGCCGACGGGATCGCGCATCGCCTACGAAGCGGTCTACGCCGATGGAGGAGGGCTCCCCACGCCAGTCATCCTTGTCCATGGTGGGCCCGGCTCCCCCGGGCGCGATACGGCCGAGATCGGTCCGATGCTCGCCACGGCAGGGTTCGATGTCTACAACTACCACCAGGTAGGGGCCGGCCTGTCCTCCAGGCTGGACGCGGACGACTACACCGTCTCACGCCATGTCGCGGATCTCGAAGCGATTCGGATCGAGCTGAAGGCCGACCACCTGATCCTGATTGGTGCGTCGTGGGGCGGGCAACTGATCGCCGAATATATGGCTAGATACCCCGAACAGGTCGAGCGTGCCGTCGTCTCGTCGCCCGCGAGCATCTGGGCGCCAGCATTCGATGAGGACGCACACCTAACCACCAGCGGGCGCCGAGACCAGCAGGACGCCGTCGGTGACCTGCCGAGGTTCCAGACCGCGCACATCCTGATGAACATCATCGGAGCCGGGCCCGCTCAGGCTCTATTTCCTGATAGCCAGGTGGACGGTGTGTTCGAGGCAATGGTCAACGAGCTGGATATGTGGGCGGGGTGCGGAGATGTCAGCTCCGTGACGAACCGGACGTCGGCTGGGGGCTTCGGATTCTGGGCCAATGCCGCCACCACTCGTGATGCGAGGGACGTACCCGACCCTCGGCCACAGTTGGCGGAGGTCGCCGTGCCGCTCCTCGTCCTGCGAGGGGAGTGTGACTACCTCGCGTGGGAAGTCGCGCGTGAGTATCGCGACCTGTTCCCAAACGCCATCCTCATGCCCGTGGATGCCGCCGGCCATGTCATCCAGCAAGACCAGCCAGACCTCTATCGTGACCTCATCCGTGCGTTTGTCCTCGACCAGCCCCTACCAGTGGCGTCGTACACCGGGAGTGCGTCGCCGTGGTGATGTCCGTCCCAAGTGGATCTCGCAGAGCGGTCTAGCGCTGGCCCTTATCCCTCGCGCAGCATGGCCGCGCTCGTCGCAACCCGTTGTTCGAAGATGGCGCGGGCGTCATCGAGCAGGTTGT
>CAYTRA010000027.1:0-13945 GCA_964439675.1 uncultured Dehalococcoidaceae bacterium | reverse complement strand
GGCAGGTGGTGGGGCAGCAGGGCAGCCGCGCGTACACGGTGGTGCAGTTCCAGAGCACGCGCGGCGACGACCTCACCGGCACGGCCATCATCGAGCCCGCGGCGGCCACCGAGGAGTACGAGGTGGTGGTCGACCGCGAGGGCGACGAGGTCACGCTGCAGGTGGAGCGGGCGGCGGCCATGCCGGTGCTGGAGGCCGAACTGGAGGACGACCTGACCGTCGCCTCCGTGCAGCCGGGCATGGCCCGCGCCGCGGGACTCCAGGAGGGCGACCGCATCCTGCGGGTCGGGGAGACGGACGTGTCCACCGTCGAGGACCTCGAGCGGGCGCTCGTGGCCCTCGGACAAGGGGTGGGGCCGGTCTCCGTGACGTACCTGGTGCAGGTGGCGCCGGCGCGCGCGGCGGAGCCGGCCACGTACGTGCCCGGGGAGAGCCTGGCGCTGCCGGCGGACTTCCCGCTGCGTCCGGCGTTCGAGCAGATGGTGGTGGACCAGTACCAGACGTTTCTGGACCCGGCCGGCGACTTCTTCGGCGCGTCCTTGCTGACCCAGGACTCGGCTTCTGACGTTGCCGGTCAGATGCGCGAAGCGCTGACGGCGGACAACTGGGAGATCGTGAGCGATGAGCCGGTGGGGTTCGCCACGGCGCTCCAGTTCATGAACTCTGACGGAACGCTGCAGGGCTCGATGCAGATCGACCTGTTCGCGGAGGATGAGTCCTTTACCCAGGTGGTCGTACAGATTCAGACCGCCGCCCCTGGGGGCTGATCAGCCCCCTCCCCCTGGGATTCCCTGATCGGTGCTTGCCGCACGTCCTCGATGATTGGCGTGTGAGTGCGGCGCGTGTGCGCCGTTGGACCACACGGCAGGGACGCCGTGTTGAGCGCACCGGTACAGGAGGCCAGGAACCATGTCGCTTCAGATCAATACGAACGTCGCAGCCATGAACGCCCAGCGGAACCTGGCTGCCACCAACCGCAAGCTGGGCGGGCTCTTCGAGAAGCTGTCCAGCGGCCAGCGGGTGAACCGCGCGGCGGATGACGCCGCCGGGCTCGCGATCTCCGAGAAGATGCGCGCGCAGATCCGGGGCATGCGCCAGGGTCAGCGCAACGCGCAGGACGGCATCTCCATGCTGCAGACGGCGGAAGGCGCGCTGGGCGAGGTGCACTCCATCCTCCAGCGCGTCCGCGAACTGGCGGTGCAGGCGGGCAACACCACGCTCTCCGCGAGCGACCGCCAGGCCATCGGCGAGGAGATGCTGGCGCTGCGGTCCGAGCTGGACAACATCGCCAACCGCACGCGCTTCAACGGCCAGCAGCTGCTGACCGGCGCGCTGGCGGTGACGCTGGACGCGGGCCTGTCCTCGATGGACGGCGTGACTGCGGTGGAGAACGGCGCCACGGTGTCCGTCGCCAGCATCGACGTGTCGGACGCCGAGGCGTCCACGAACTACACGGCCTCGGCAGCTGGTGCGGTGGTCACGCTGTCCACCACGTCCGGCGGCTTCACGCGGTCCGAGACCTTCACGGTCCAGGACATGGGCGCGAACGCCGAGCAGGCCCTCACCTTCGAGGACCTGGGCGTCACCATCAACCTGGCGCACGACGCGAATGCCGGGAACGTGACCGGCGCGGTCATCGCGGCGGCGATCGCGGGTGACAACGTCCAGACCACCGCCTCCAGCAACGCGGTCTTCCGCGTGGGCGCAGAGGTGGGCGACGACGTGGCGCTCTCGTTCCAGGACATGCGGGCGTCCGCCCTGGGCATCCCGGCCAGCGAGATCAGCGTGCTCATCACGAACAACAACGCGGTGTCGTCCTCCGCGCAGGCGGACGCGATCCTGCAGTCCGTGGACGTGGCGATCGAACAGGTGTCCACGTTCCGCGCCCAGCTGGGTGCGGCGCAGAACCAGATGGAGACGGCGGTGAACAGCCTGGCCGTGTCCGTGGAGAACCTGTCCGCTTCCGAGTCGCGCATCCGCGACGCGGACATCGCGCAGGTGTCCTCGGAACTGGTGTCGCGCCAGATCATGCAGCAGGCCGGTGTGGCCGTGCTCTCGCAGGCGAACACGGCGCCGCAGGCGGTCCTGCAGCTGCTCCAGCAGTAGCGGCAGTCCTCAGCAGGGGGTTCCCGGAGCAGGATGCTCCGGTCCGGTGCGCCGGGGCGGTCCTTCGCGGGCCGTCCCGCACCGCCGTTACGGGTTCTCCCCGGTACTGGCGAGGCCTCCCGGAGCCGATGATCCCGGGGTAGGGGACGGTGCGTCATGCCCGATGTCCGCGTCGATCGGCCCTCCTATCTCCCACCCGTGGGCGTCCCCGAGGCGTCCGAGGAGCGGCCGCGCCAGCAGCCGCGCGACGGCGGCGACGACCGGCGCCGCGAGGACGGGCGGGCGACGGGAGGCCGCGAGGAACTCTCGGTGGCCTTCGACGACCCGGGGCGGACGCTCACGGCCCAGTTCGAGCAGGGCGAGGATGGCGAGCCGCAGGTGCGCATCCTGGACCGCCACACGGGCGGGACGGTGGCGGTGGTGACGCCGGACGAACTGCGGGCCATGGCGGAGCAGACGGGATTGCCCTCCGGCCTGCTGTTCCAGGCACGCACGTAGGGGACGTGGAGACGCGCGAGGCGATGGGCGAGCGATGGTAGGCAACATCACCTTCGGCGGACTCGCCTCCGGGATCGACACCAACTCGATCATCGACCAGCTGATCCAGATCGAGCGCCGCCCGATCTTCCTGGCCGAGTCGCGCCTGATGCAGGTGCAACAGCGCTCGGACGCATTCGGTCTCATCGGCACGTCGCTCAGCGGGCTGCTCTCGCGAGCGCAGACGCTGGCGAAGCCAGAGACCTACAGCGCGCGGTCGACTTCTGTCCTGGCGAAGGACGTGGACGCCAACAAGGTCCGCGCGACCGCCAGCGCCGGCGCGGCGGTCGGGTCCTACTCGATCACGGTCTCCGCACTCGCGTCCTCGACCACCGTGGTCAGCGATGTGCCGGTCGGGTCGGCCATCGATGCGGACGCACCGATGGACGAGGCGGGTTGGGGCGAGGCGCTCACCACCGGCACGTTCTCCATCAACGGCACGTCGTTCACCATCGACCCGGCGACGGCGACGACGTTCGCGAGCGCGAACTCTGTTGGGGCCGCTTTCGATGCGACGGCGAAACTCGACAGTGCGGGCCTCGACATCGCGCCCACGTCCGGGACGTTCGAGATCAACGGGGTCAGCATCAACTACGACGTCGAGTCGGACACGCTGAACGACGTCATCCGCTACATCAACAACTCCTCGGCGGGTGTCACCGCCTCCTACGACGACGCCACGAAGTCCCTCACGCTGACGCACGAGACCATCGGCGCGGGCGAGACGATCACCGTGGCGAACGGGACCGGGAACTTCCTGGAGGCGTTCAAGTTCCTCGATGGCGGTGGCGCCACCATCGGCACCACGACGGCGGGGACGGACGTGCGCTCGCTCAACGACCTGATCTCCGAGGTCAACAACGCGGGCATCGGCGTCACGGTCAGCATCGTGAACGATGCGCACGGGCGCCCGAACCTGCTCGAGGTGGCCTCCGGCTCTGACGTGCAACTGGGGTCCGGCGGCGACACGAGCAACTTCCTGTCGCTCACGAGCCTCCTCCAGTCGCCGCCGGGCTCGACGCGCACGAGCCAGCGAGGGCTGGGCGCGGTCTCGCGGTCAGCGGACCTGGAGGACGCCCGCCTGGCGACGGCCCTCACGCAGACCAGCGGTTCGTTCAAGATCAACGGCGTCGAGATCACCTATGACGCGACCGCGGAGTCGCTGTCCAACCTCATGACCCGCATCAACAACTCCGACGCCGGGGTGACCGTCACGTATGACGTGTACGCGGACCGCCTGAAGGTCACGAACGACGACACGGGCGCGCTGGCCGTGCAGTTCGAGGACGTGACCGGCAACATGCTGGACGCGCTCGGGTTGCTGGGCGGAACACAGACGATGGGCCAGAACGCCGCCTACGCCATCGATGGCGGCGCGACACGGTACTCCACCAGCAACACCATCTCGGACGCCATCGACGGGGTGACGCTCACCATCAACGACACGACGGAGGACACCGTGAAGGTGTCCGTGGCGCTGCAGAGCAGCGGCACCTCCCAGGCCGTGGACGGCTTCGTCCAGGAGTTCAACAAGACGTTGGACCTGCTGGGCCAACTCACCGCCTACAACGAGGGCGGCAACAACGGCGTCCTCTTCGGCGATGGCACGGTCCGCCGCATCGAGCAGGGGATGCGCTCCATCTTGACGCGCTCGGTGGAGGGCGTGTCGGGTGGCCTGCGGACGCTGTCCGACATCGGCATTTCGTTCGGCGCCATCGGCTCCGCCGTGGGCACGGCGAACAAGCTGACGTTCAACGCCAGCAAGTTCGCCGCAGCGATGGAGCGGGACCCGGAGGCGGTGGGCCAGTTGCTGACCGTCTTCACCGCCTCCGCGTCGCTGGTGCCGGGGGGCACCGGGTCGATCGCCTCGATCAGCGGGAAGCCCTCGGCGTCGGACAAGTCCGGGCGCTACACGATCACGACGACTGCGGACGGCGACTTGCAGGCGACGTTCCAGCCGGACGACGGGTCGACGGCGGTGGTGTCCACGGGCTCCATCGCAGCCGGGGGGACGAACGACACCCTCATCCCCGGCGTCACCATCACCGCCGCCGGTGTGCTGGTGGACGGCTCGAACGAGATCGTCATCTCCGCCACCAGCGAGGGCTTCGCGAAGACGCTGTCGGAATACATCGACTCGCTCACGCGCACTGGCGGGCTGCTGGAGAACCGCAACGAGGAGATGAGCAACGTCATCTCCGATATCAACGCGCAGATCGACCGCCTTGAGCGGCGTGTCACCGCTCGCGAGGAGCAACTGGTCAAGAAGTTCACGGCCATGGAGATGGCGATTGCCCAGATGCAGAGCCAGCAGCAGGCGCTGACGGCCATGCAGGGCCAACTGGCCGGCCTCAGCGCCGCCAGGAAGAAGTAGCGCGCTCGGATGCCCGGCATGCCCCCTGGCCCGCCTCCGGAGCGCCGAATGCGGGAGTCCCCGACTCAGGAGGGCGGAGTCGCCGCCGATGGTTCTGGTGAGGCCGAGATGCGGCCGGAACCGGGGACATCGGCAGAGCCAGGAGACTCCATGCAGGCGGCCCATCAAGCGTACCGGCGGATGCAGACTGCGACGGCCACCCCCGGTGAGTTGATTGCCATGCTCTACGACGCACTGTTGAAGAACCTGGCGCGCGCCGAGAACAGCCTGGCTGTCGCCCAGGACGGGACCGCCGCCCGCGACGTGGAACAGGCGCACGAGTCGCTGCTGAAGGCCCAGGACATTGTCCTGGAGTTGATCTCCAGCCTGGACGTCAACGCGGACGGGGACGCCGGCCAGATGGCCCGACAGATGGCCCCGCTCTACGAGTACATGTATCGCCGCCTGCTGGACGCGAGCCTGCGGAAGGACGCGGAACCCATCGCGGAGGTGCGCCGGCTGGTGCAGCCGGTGCGCGAGGCGTGGCGGTTCGCGCTGGAGCAGCTCGCCACGCAGGCGGCCAGCGCTCCCCTGACGGAGGTCCGACGTGGCTAGGTCACTCGCCGCTCTCCAGTTCGAACTCCTCCGCGAGGTCTTCGACCTCGCCCGTGCGCAGCGCGCCTCGCTGGAGCGGGACGACATCGATGCCGTGCTGGACCTGATGGGCGAGCGCGAGACGATCATCGAGCGCCTCGCGCGGCTGGCGGAGGAAGCGGCGGAGACGCCTGAGAACGTGGTGACGTTCCCGGGCGCGGAGGAGCACGCCCGCCAGGACGCCCTGGCGCTGGACACGGTGATCCGAGGCATCCTGGAGCACGACCGTCAGAACGAGGCGATGCTGTACGAGAAGGTGCAGCAACTCCGCGAGGAACTGCCGCGTCTGCAGCAGGGCCGGCGCGTGGCAGGTGCCTACCGTGCCTCGACGCCGGCGCCCGGCGCGTACGTGAGCCGCTCCTCCTAGGCACGGCCCATGACGCAGCAGCCACGACGCCGTTCCCGCATCTCGCCCGCGGGCCATGCCCTGGCCGGGTTCGCCCTGGGGCTGCTCGCAGTGGCGGCGGGCGTGCTCTTCGCCACTCCCCGCGCCGGCGACGCGCCCACCAGCGAGGCGGCACGGGACGCCGAGGTGGCCGCCGCCGTACGGCTGACGCTGAACTTGGACGCTTCGCCCTCGGACGAGCCCGCCCAGGACGGGCATGCCGTGGCGTTCTCCAGGGATCCGGAGGCGCTGTTCTCGCAGCGCCACGCCACGCGCCTCGTGATCGACTCGATTGGCCTCGACGCCCTCGTGAACCCGGTGGGGCTGGTCTACCGGGAGGGGGCCCTGCACTACGACGTGCCGCGCCTGGAGGCGGGGCAGTACGTGGGCACGGCGGCGCCGGGCGAGGCGGGGAACACGGTCATCGGTGGCCACGTGGCGCGTCGAGGCGCCTCGGGTGTGTTCGAGTCGCTGCCGAAGGTTGCGGCGGGGGACGTGGTCCAGGTCTACAGAGGCGAGCAGGTCTACCGATACTTCATTACAGAGATTCGAGTCGTCGCAGCGGATGCGACGGACGTGATGAGCCCCACGCAGGAAGCGACGCTCACGCTCATCACGTGCTTCCCGGACGACCAGTACGCCGAGCGGCTGGTGGTGGTGGGAAGGCTGCTGTAGAGAGCGCTGCGTCTGACGCCGCCCTGACCGGGCGTGCTCAGGCGTAGACTCGTCGAGACGAGGAGACTTCCTGCGTGGGTATTGACCGCACTGGGCCGATCGGCCCCTACCGCTTCACGGGTCCCAACTCGGCCGACCGAGGCCGTTCTCAGCGCCGCCGCGACGCCGGCGGAGCACCCACCCCGGGAGACAGCATCAACCTGTCCTCCGCCGCTCGCGAGCTGGCCTCCGCGCCGCCGGAGGAGCGCGAGGAACTGGTACGCCGCATCCGCGCGCAGGTGCAGGCGGGTTCGTACCAGGTGGACCCGGACGCCATTGCGCGCCGCATGGTGAACCGCGGAGACGTGTAGCCGACCTGTGGTGCTCGTAGCCCTCGAGGTGGGCGTGACCTCGTAGCCAGCGCTTCGCGCCGGCCCCATCCCGTTCCCCCGGTTTCGCCTCCCCTCTGCTGTAGGGGCGCAGCGTGCTGCGCCCTCGATGGCCCTCGGAGCGTGGGGGTGGGACGGATCATCTCGGGCTATCGCCCCCCCCCAACCCTCCCCCATAAAGGGGGAGGGGGCCGGAATGGGTTCGGTCGGTTGACCTCGGCGTTTGCATCTGCCCCGCCAACCCGACGGCGCCTTCGCCCGGAGGGGGCAGCGGATGCCTTAGGTGGCGCGAGGGTGTGAGACGGGGGGAGTCCCTCATACGGAGCGTGGGAGGGCAGCCGTAACGTGACCCCACAGCCGGGATGCGGTGGGGAAGGTCGCGCGCGTGGGTCAGTTGGTGTCCCGCTTCACCGAGATGTGGAACAGCCTCTCGCCGGTGCGCAAGGGGCTGCTGACGGCCAGCGGCGTGGGGTTGCTGGCGCTCGCGTTCCTGCTGAACTCCTGGGCGGGGCGCACGGAGTTCGTCACGCTCTACACGAACCTGGACAGCGCCGACAGCGGCGAGATCGTGGAGCAACTGCGCTCGCAGGGGATCGCGTACGAACTGGCCGCATCCGGATCGACGATCCGGGTGCCGGCGGGGCAGGCGGACGAGTTGCGCGTGGACTTCGCCACGCAGGGGCTGCCGCAGGGCGGCCAGGTGGGCTTCGAGATCTTCGAGGGCAACTCGTTCACGGCCACGGACTTCGTGCAGCGGTTGAACTTCCAGCGCGGCTTGCAGGGAGAACTGTCCCGGACCATCGAGACGTTCCCACAGGTGCAGCAGGCGCGCGTCCACCTGGTGCTGCCGGAAAAGTCGCTCTTCGTGGCGGATCAAAGCCCGGCTACCGCCTCGGTGGTGGTGGCGCTGCGGCCGGGTCGCTCGCTTGAGTTGAGCGAGGTCAACGGCATCGCGCACCTGGTGTCGGGCGCGGTGGAGGGGCTCAGCAAGGAGCACATCACCGTCCTGGACCAGTCCGGCACGATCCTCTACGACGGCCAGCAGATGGCCTCCACGGACGGGCTGGGGCTGAGCGGCACGCAACTGACGATGCAGCAGGACTACGAGCGCCGCCTGGAGGCGGACGTGCAGTCCATGCTGGACCGGGCGCTGGGGCCGGCACGCTCCGCCGTGACCGTGAGCGCCGTCCTCAACTTCAACACCGTGGAGACGCAGCGCGAGACGTACTCCTCCCCCGCTGACGGGACGCCTCGATCGTCCAGCACGGTGCAGGAGTCCTACACCACGGGCGAACTGGACGCGGCGGGGCAGATCCCGGGCGCGCTTACCAACGTGCCGGGCGCGAACGCGAACCTGCCCACCGTGGAGACCGAGACCACCACCGGCGAGGGCACCTCCTACTCCCGCACGGAGACCACCTCCAACTTCGAGGTGGACAAGACGACGGTCTACGAGGTGGAAGCCCCGGGCCGCGTGGAGCGGCTCTCGGTATCCCTCCTGCTGGACGAGACGGTCACCGAGGCGCAGGCGGTGGCGTTGCAGGACACCGTGGCGGCCGCCGTGGGCATCAACCTCGACCGCGGGGACCAGGTGGTCGTGTCGCGGCTGCCGTTCGACCGCACCTCGCTGGCGGAGGCGCAGGAGGCGTTCGCGGCCGAGGCGGCGATGGACCAGTGGTTCGGGTACGCCCGCATGGGCCTGCCCGTGCTGATGCTGCTGGTGGGCTTCATCTTCTTCCGCCTGCTGCTCCGCTCCGTGAACCGCCGCGCCGTCCGCGCGTTCGACGTCGGCCGAGGGGTGCCCGCGTTGTCCGCCGCCGGCGCGGGGGCTGCCGCGCAGATCGCGGACGCCTCGGGTGGTGCGGGCACGCATCGGGCGCTGCCGCAGCCGGAGGAAGTGCGCCGGACGGACCTTGAAGTGAGCATCGAGCGGATGGCCAAGACCAACCCGGAGAGCATCTCCGAGGTGGTACAGGCCTGGCTGCGAGAGGACTAGGTCGAGATGGCGGTCGACCTGGAGAAGCGGAACAACCCCTTCGCGACTGCGCGCGGCAGACGTCGTGCGGCGGCCTTCCTGATTGCCCTGGGGCCGGAACTCGCGGCGGAAGTCCTCCGCCAGATGCCGGACGACGATATTGGCCGGCTCACGTGGGAGATCGTGGGCATCGGGCAACTGACCGCGCAGGAGCGCGAGGACATCCTGTCGCACTTCTATGAGACCGCGCTGGGGCGTGACTTCGTCTCCGTGGGCGGCCTGGAGTATGCGCAGGAGATGCTGGAGAAGGCGATCGGCAAGGACCGCGCGTCCGAGATCACCTCGCGGCTGGGCAAGCACGCCGGCGCGAAGCCGTTCGCGTTCCTGCAGCAGGTGGACACCAAGGACATGGTGAACTTCCTGCGGAACGAACACCCGCAGGTCACGGCCCTGATCCTGGCCTACCTCCCTTCCGAGCGCGCCGCCGAGGTGCTGGCGCAACTCCCAGAGGAGGTGCAGCCGGAGATCTCCGTGCGCGTGGCGATGATGGAGCGGACGTCCCCGGAGGTGATCGAGGACGTGGAGAACGTAATCCGCTCGCGCCTCGGGACGAACTTCTCGCCGCGGGCGGAACTGACCGCTGCGGGCGGCATCGACGCGGTGGTGGAACTGCTGCGCAAGGTGGACCTGGCCACGGAGAAGGTGATCCTGGAGGGCCTGGAGCGGACGGACCCGGAGACGGCGAACGAGGTGCGCAAGCGCATGTTCGTCTTCGAGAACGTCACGCTGCTGGACGACCGGTCCATCCAGCGCGTGCTGCGCGAGGTGGACTCCAAGGACCTGGGCCTCGCGCTCAAGGCCGCCACGGACGAGGTGCGCACGCGCATCATCCGCAACATGTCGGAGCGGGCGTCCAAGATGCTCATGGACGACATGGCGGCGCTCGGTCCCGTGCGCCTGGCGCAGGTGGAGGAGGCCCAGGGCCGCATCGTGGCGGTCATCCGGCGCCTGGAGGAGGCCGAGGAGGTCTTCGTCATGCGCGGCGGCGAGGACGACCTGCTTGTCTGACATGCGCCCGGGAATGGGCCGACGCTTCCTGCGCGCGACGCGGCTGGCCGGTGCGATTTCGCTGGGCGTCGATGGGCGCCCGCGCGAGGCGGACGACCCGCTCTCCGGGATCGTGGGCGGCACGCCCGCCGAGACGCAGGAGGCCGTGGACATCGTGGAGGCGGCGCAGCGGCGCGCGGAAGACCTCGTGCGGCAGGCAGCCCTCGAGGCGTCCGGTATCCGCGAGCAGGCCCGCCAGGCGGGGCATGCGCTGGGCTACCACCAGGGCTCCGCGTCCGCGCGTGCGGAACTCGCGGATGCACTGGCCCTCGTGCAGGCGGTGAGCGCGGAGGGCAAGGCCATCCGCGACGAACTGCTGCGCCGCTCCGAGCACGAGATGGTGGAGATGGTGCTGGCTGCGCTGCGCTCGATCGTCGGCGACCTCGCGGAGCACGATCCCTCGATGGTGGAGTCGACCGTGCGGCGCGCGCTGGAGCGCGCGGGATCGCAGAACGTGGTGCGCATCCGCGTGCACCCGCAGCAGGAGGATGGCGTCGTCGCCTACCTCGCGCGCGACCTCGCCGACCGCGCCGCGTTCGAGGTGCTGGGCGATGCGTCGGTTGGCCTCGGTGGCTGCATCGTCGACACGGAGCACGGGCGCGTGGACGCGCGGCTGGACACGCAACTGGACGCGATCGCGCGACTGCTGCGCGAGGCGACGCCCACCGAGGCGTTCCCGACACCCCTAGAGACGTTCGCCCAGCCCGAGGAGGACGCCGATGCCGCCTGAGGCGCCGGCGCTCCCGGACATGCGCCGCTACCGCGCGCTCCTCGACACTGCCGTGCCGATGACGGTGGAAGGGCGCGTGCGCGAGGTGGTGGGGCTGCTGGCCGAGGTCGACGGCATCCCGGGACGCCTCGGCGAGATGTGCCGCGTGGAGCGGCCGAACGGCGGCACGCCCATCGAGGCGGAGGTCGTCGGCTTCAAGGACGAGCGCACGCTGATCATGCCGCTGGGCGACCTGCACGGCGTGCAGGCGGGCGCGCGCGTGATGGCGCGGGGCGGCCTGCTGACGGTGCCCGTGGGGCCCGAGGTGCTCGGCCGCGTGCTCGACGGTCTGGGACGGCCGATCGACGGCAAGGGGCCGGTGCTGGCCTCGCATCGACAGCCGCGCGCTGGCGGGTCGCCACACGTGCTCGAGCGCGCGCCGATCACGCAACCCCTCGCGACGGGCGTGCGCGCCATCGATGGGCTGCTGACGTGCGGCCTGGGGCAGCGCATCGGCATCTTCGCGGGGTCCGGCGTGGGCAAGAGCACCGTGCTCTCGATGATCGCTCGGCACGCCTCGACGGATGTGAACGTGATCGCGCTCATCGGTGAGCGCGGGCGCGAGGTGCGCGAGTTCATCGACCACAACCTGGGGCCGGAGGGCCTGGCGCGCAGCGTGGTGATCGTGTCCACCTCGGACGAGCCGGCGCCGTTACGGCTGAACGCCGCGTGGGTGGCGACGACGGTCGCCGAGGAGTTCCGCGCCTCCGGCCTCAACGTGACGCTGCTGATGGACTCCGTGACCCGCTTCGCCATGGCGCAGCGCGAGATCGGCCTTGCCCTCGGTGAGCCGCCGGCGATGAAGGGCTACACGCCCTCGGTCTTCGCCAACCTGGCGCGGCTACTGGAGCGGGCGGGGACGGGCACCGAGGGGACGATCACGGCCTTCTACACCGTGCTGGTGGAATCGGACGACCTCACGGAGCCGGTGACGGACACGGTGCGAGGCACGCTGGACGGCCACATCGTGCTGTCCCGTGAACTGGCGGCGGAGAACCACTACCCGGCGATCGACGTGCTGCAGTCCGTCTCCCGAGTGATGCCCGCGATCACCACCACCGAGCACCGCATGGCAGCCGGCAAGATGCGCGAGTACCTCGCGCGCTACCGCCGGTCCCGTGACCTGGTCTCCATCGGCGCGTACCAGCCCGGGTCCGACCTCGCTCTGGACGAGGCGTTGCAGCGCCTCCCCGCCATCGACGCGTTCCTGCGCCAGCACCCGGACGACTCGCAGCCCCTTAGCGCGACTATCGGCGGGCTGATGCGCGCCGTCGGGGACGAGGCAGGGGCGGCGCAGGCCTCGACCGTGGGTGACGCCTCGATCGGTGCGTCCGCCGAGGTGAGCGAGGTGGTGGGCGAGGTGGGCGCTGAGATGGCGGAGGGTGAGGTCCTGTGAGCGACCGGCCCTTCCGCTTCGAGCCGTTGCTAAACCTGGCGGAGCAGCGCGAGGAACAGCAGACGCTGGTCCTGGCCACCGTGATGGCGGAGGAGCAGGCGGCACGCGCAGCCCTCGTGGCCCTCGAGGCGGAGCGCGAGCAGGCGTACGCGCAGTTCGCGCGCCCGGACGGGCCCATCGACGCCGAGCAGTACCTCGCGGCCATCGCCTACGCGGAGCGGCTGGGCCGAGAGATGGAGGCGCAACGCGAGGTCATCGCGGACGCCGCGCAGCGCGTCGCGGAGGCGCGGGACGCCCTCATGGAGGTGGTGCGGGAACGGCGTTCGTTCGAGCACCTGAAGGACCAGGACGAGGCGGCGGCGGCACAGGAGGAAGGCCGCCGCGAGGCCAGTGCGCAGGACGACCTGAACATGACGCGTCACGCGCGCGGCCTGCGCGGGTCGGCGTAGCCGGAGGGAGGCGCGCACCATGCTCAACCAGATCTTCGGCGGCACGATCGATGTCGCTCGGCAGGCCCTCAACGGGCTGAGCCGCCGCCAGTCAGCCATCGCGAACAACGTGGCGAACATCGATACCCCCGGATACCAGCGGCGCGAAGTCACCTTCGAGGAGGCGCTGAAGGTGCGGATCGGTGAGCACCCGAACCGCCTCGTGGTCACGGATCCACGACACATCTCGCGGTCGATTGCCTCGGACATCGGGACCGGGAGCGGTGGTGTGCGCGAGCGCGACGTGGTCGCCGAACGCAACGACGCCAACAACGTGAGCATCGACGAGGAGATGTTGCTCCTGGTCGATACGCAACTGCGCTACCAGGCGCTGTCCCAGACCACGGGCCGCCGTCTGGCGACGCTTCGCTCGGTGATCCGCGGCCAGTAGGCCGCGCGGAGAGGAGAGGGCGCATGAGCATCCTCGGCAGCCTCAAGATCGCGGGGTCCTCGCTGTTCGCGCAGCGGCTCCGCATGGACGTGATCGCGAACAACGTGGCCAACGTGGACTCCACGCGCAGCGCGGACGGCGAGGTGTATCGACGCCAGTCCGTAGTCTTCCGGGAGCAGACGCAGGGCACGGACTTCAGCAACCTGCTGGGGCGCGCGGCGGGGAACACCCAGCCGGGCGGGGTCGAGGTGGCGGAGATCCACCGGGACACCTCGGCGCCCCGCAAGGTGCACGACCCCACGCACCCGGACGCGGACGCGGAGGGCTACATCTACCTCCCCAACATCGACGTGGTGACAGAGATGACGGACCTGGTGTCCGCCTCGCGCGCGTACCAGGCGTCCACCACGGTCATCAACGCGACGAAGTCGCTCGCGCAGAGCGCGCTGGGCATCGGCCGCTAACGCACAAGCCCTCGGACCGACCGTTCGAGGTGGGAGGTCGCCATGGCGATTCTAGGTGTTGGGAGCAGTCTGTCGAACCTGGGCGGCTCGCCCGGGTTCGGGGCGGGCGGCATTGGCGCGGGCGGCAACATCGGCGAGATCGCCGGCGCGCAGACTGATCCGGGCGGTGCTACCGGCAACGCCTTCCAGCAGATGCTGGACGCGCTCTCGGGCGCCTCGGCGCAGGCGGACAGCGCCGTGGCCGACCTGGCGACGGGCGGCGACCGCGACCTGCACG
>CAYTRA010000026.1:0-13965 GCA_964439675.1 uncultured Dehalococcoidaceae bacterium | reverse complement strand
AGTTCGCGCTGCGCATCGAGTTCTTCGGGCCCGAGGTGGAATCGATCCGCCAGTTCGACCCGGACACGCAGCGCACCACCGGGCAGGTAGACGAGGCGCGCATCGGCCCGGCGACGGAGTGGTTCCCCACGCGTACGGAGACCAACGAACTGGCAGACCGGCTGGACGACGTGCGCGACGCCACGGCTCGCGAGGAACTGCGGACCCTCCGCGCCGGCGAACTGCCGTCGCCGGACTTCTACGGGCCCCTCGCGGTGGACGGGACGATCCTGGATCACCTGAAGCGGGACGCCCTCATCGTGATCGACGAGCGCGAGACCGTGGACGCCGCGCTCGCCGACCTAGACGAACTAGCCACGGAGCGCCGCGCCGAACTCGCCCAGAAGGGCGAACTCGATCCACGCGCGCCGCTTCCCCACGACCCGCGCGACACCGTGCGCGCTGCGCTGGACGGCCACCCCCAGCGCGTCGAACTCGGGCGGTGGATCACCGGCACCGAGGTGGGCGCGCAGCGCCTCCCGTTCCGCCAGGCCGACGCCTACGCGGGACGTCTCGGCGATGCGGCGCGCGACCTGCACCGCCAGGTGCAGCGGGGCGACCGCGTGCTCGTCGTGAGCCAGCAGGCGCAGCGCTACCGGGAAGCCCTCGCGGAGGCGGACATCCAGGCGTCGGTGGTGGAGCGGGCGCCCTCGAAGCCGGAGCGGGGCAGCGTGGCGTTGCTCCAGGGCGGTCTGCCCGAGGGCTGGACCGTGCAGACGCCGGACGGGATCGTCTCGCTGCAGACCGACCGTGAACTCTTCGGCTTCGTGAAGCGACGGCGGACGCTCCGCCAGCGCAGCGCCAGCCACCGATCCCGCTTCCTCTCAGAAGTGTCGCCGGGCGACTTCGTGGTGCACTCGGACCACGGCATCGCGCGCTTCGGCGGCATCGTGCGCCGCGAGGTGGACGGCGAGGGCCGGGACTACCTCGAACTGCGGTACGCCGGGGACGACCGCCTGTACGTGCCGGTGGAGCAGGTGGACCGCGTCACCCGCTACAACGGGCCGGGCGGGCACATCCCGCGCCTCACGCGCCTCGGGACGCAGGAGTGGACACGGGCGCGCTCGAAGGTGCGCGAGGCCGTGCAGATCGTCGCGCAGGACCTGCTGCGGCTGTACGCGGCGCGACAGTTGCTCCCGGGCCACCAGTACGGCCCGGACACGCCGTGGCAGACGGAACTGGAGACCTCCTTCCCGTACGAGGAGACCGAAGATCAGATCCAGGCGATCGCGGCGGTGAAGGCGGACATGGAGTCCGAACGGCCGATGGACCGCGTGATCTGCGGCGACGTGGGCTTCGGCAAGACCGAAGTGGCCGTGCGCGCCGCGTTCAAGGCGGTGCAGGAGGGCTACCAGGTGGCCGTCCTGGTCCCCACCACGGTGCTCGCGCAGCAGCATCTGCGCACGTTCCGCGAACGCCTCGCCGGGTTCCCGGTACGCATCGATGTCCTCTCGCGCTTCCGCACAGAGCAGGAGTCGCGCGAGATCGTGCAGCGCGCGCGGGACGGCGAGATCGACATCCTCATCGGCACGCACCGTCTCATCGAGGCGAACACGGAGTTCAAGAACCTCGGCCTGGTCATCATCGACGAGGAGCAGCGGTTTGGCGTGACGCACAAGGAGCGGCTCAAGCGGATGCGGCTGGAGGTGGACGTGCTCACGCTCTCCGCCACGCCCATCCCTCGCACGCTGCACATGGCGCTCACCGGCATCCGCGACATGTCGCTCATCGAAACGGCGCCGGAGGGGCGTCAGCCGGTGCAGACCTACGTCATGGAGTGGGACGAACCCGTCGTCCGCGAGGCGATCCTCCACGAGATCGAGCGCGGCGGGCAGGTCTTCGTCGTGCACAACCGCGTGCAGAGCATCGACCGCTTCGCGGACCAGATGCGCGCGCTGGTACCGGAGGCCCGCGTGGCGGTGGGCCACGGGCAGATGCCAGAGGGCCTGCTCCGCCAGGTGATGGAGAAGTTCGCGGACGGCGAGTTCGACGTCCTCGTCTGCACCACGATCATCGAGTCCGGCATCGACATCCCGAACGCGAACACGCTGATCGTCGACCGAGCGGACATGCTGGGCCTGGCGCAGATGTACCAGTTGCGCGGCCGCGTGGGTCGAGGCGAGAACCAGGCGTACGCCTACCTCTTCCACCCCAAGAACCGAGTGCTGCACGAGACGGCGCAGGCCCGGCTGGCCACCATCTTCGAGGCGAGCGAACTGGGCGCGGGCTTCCAGGTAGCCCTGCGCGACCTGGAGATCCGAGGCGCCGGCAACCTGCTGGGCGCAGAACAGAGCGGGCACATCGCCTCGGTCGGGTTCGACCTGTACACGGAGATGCTGGCCGAGGCAGTGGAGGACCTGAAGTCCAACGCGGAACAGCGCCCTCGCGAGGTGCTCCCGCACGAGGAGCGCGACCTGCTCCGCAAGGTGCTCATCGACCTCCCGGTGGCGGCGCACATCCCGGAGTCCTATGTCCCGGACATCGAGGGCCGCCTCGCGCTCTACCAGCGCGTCTCCGGCCTGCGCTCGCTCGACGACGCGGAAGAACTGGCGAAGGAGACCGAGGACCGCCTCGGCCCACTGCCGGAGCCGCTCGCGAACCTCCTCGCGCTCGTGCGCATCCGCATCGCGGCGCGGGACGCCTCGATCGCATCGATCCGCCTTGAGGACGGGGAGGTAGTACTCACCTCCACGGACACGAAGCCGTTCCACATGCGCGTCATGCCCGCTCTCCCCGGCGAGGTGCGAGTGGGACGCACGCAGGTCCGGATCGGCCAGCGCGCCCTCGGTGATGCATGGCTCCGGCCGATCGAAGCGCTGGTACGCCTCCTCGGCGGGGCGCCAGCGCGAGAGCCGGTGCCGGCGTAGGGACAAGGCGTTCCTACCGTGGTAGGATTACGGCCATGAAGTCGGACAAGATGAGTATTTCCCTCCCCGCCGACCTGGCAGCACAGGTCCGCGAGGCAGCGAGGTCGGCTGGCGTACCCCTCTCCCGATGGGTCGCGGACGCTGCCGCGCAGCGCGCTCGCTTCGAGGCGTTCGACCGCTTCCTGGAGGAGTGGGAGCGCGAGCACGGACCGATCACGGCTGAGGAACTGCGGCAGGCCGAGGAGCGCTGGCTCGCCGCTCGGACATCTGGGCGTCAGGCCAGTTGACCCAGTACGTGCTGGATGCGGGCGCACTGATCGGCGTGGATCGCAACGATCGAGGGCTCGTCATCGCCCTCGCGGAAGCCCGTTCTCGCGGCTTCGGCTTCCTGACGACATCGGTCGCGCTCGCGCAGGCGTGGCGATCTCCACGCGGCGAGCAGGCGCGGCTCGCCCGCTTCCTCCAGAGTGTCCTCGTACTCCCCGTGACCGAGGAGATGGGCCGGGCAGCGGGGTCGCTGCTGGGCGTGGCGGGGACTTCCGACGTAGTGGACGCGACCGTCGCCTTGGTCGCAGAGACCGGCGACGCCATTGTCACGTCTGACCCAGACGACCTGGACCACCTCGCCTCCACCCTTGGTCGTCGGGTCCGCATCCTGCCCTGCTAGCCCCCTCGCCCCCCGGCGCTCCGCCTCCTATCGTTCGGCCATGACTACGCCGCAGATGACACCCCACGAGGCGACGGAGGGCCACTCGACGCGCATCCGCGCGGTGTTCTTTGATTTCCAAGACACGCTCGCGCGGTTCAGGGATGGGGCCTGGAACTCCGCCTACGGCCTCTATGTGGAGGCCGCCCGCGAGCACGGCGTTGACCTCGACCCCGAATCCATCGTCCTGCCGACCGAGGAGGCCTGGGCAGACTTCCAGACGCCCGACGGCCCCGCCCACCCCGAGGGCTCCCGCGACGCCGAGGCATTCCAGCAGGTGCGCATCGCGGTGCACCGGCGACGCCTCGCGAAGGCGGGGATCACGGGGGACCTCGCGGACTCGATTGGGCAGCGGATCGACGAACTCGAGGCGCGAAGCGACCGCTACGAGTTGTTCCCGGACGTCGTGCCCGCGTTGAACGCCCTCGGCCGGATGGGCGTGCAGTGCGTCGTCGTGTCGAACCACATCTGGCGGCTGCACGAAATTGTGCGCGACCTGGGCCTGGGCGCGAAGTTCGAGGGCGTCATCAACTCCGCGCGTGTCGGCTATCGCAAGCCGCATCCGAAGATATACAGCGCGGCCCTCCGCCTCACCGGCATCCCGGCCGAAGAGACGGTGATGGTCGGCGACTCCTTCAGCCACGACGTGCGCGGAGCGGAACGCCTCGGCATCCACGGCGTGCTCCTGGACCGCGAGGGCGACAGCGTTCCTCCCCCCGCTGCGGACGGACAGGGCACGCGCGTGATCCGTACCCTCACGGAGACGCCCCTCCAGTGGCCGTGACCCCCTCCGTCGCCCTCATGCCTGTGACAGCGGACGAATACGACGCCTTCTTCGCGATGCTTGCGACGTACCACGCCGAACTCGATCAGTACGACCCGCACGCGGCGGATTGGGACGCCGAGGCCCATCGTCGCGCCGTGCTGGACGACCTGGAGGGGCGCGAGATCCTCTGGGTGCTCGCCGAGGGCGAACGCGCGGGGTTCCTCATGGTGCGCGTCCTCCCCGACTGGCCGGACGAGAGCCGCGAGGTCGCCTCGATCGCGGAGTTCTACGTGGCGCCGGTGTTCCGGCGCCGCGGCGTCGCGCGTGCAGCTATCGAGGCGCTCCTCGCCGACCATCGCGCGCGCGGCACGTTCGAGGTGGAGGCGGGCATCCTCGTCCACAACGAGCCGGCGAGGGCGTTCTGGGCCGCGATGGGGTTCGAGGTGCGAAACGTCGTCACCGCTCGGAAGCCGTAGACCGAAGGGGCTACCGGGCGTCCTGCAGCGCCGGCAGCGTCGCCATCCCGAGTGACCGTGCGGCTTCGAGGAGCCTGCGGTCCCAGGAGGCCATGATGATCCGGTCGTCAGCCACGGTGGCCGCACTCGCGAGGTGGAGGGCATCCAGTGCCCCCAGGGCGTACGTCTCGGCGAGCATGCCGGCCGTCTCTCCGAGTTCCGGCGTGACCTCGACGAGCCGCAGTGAACCGCGGTAACGCTGCCAACCCTGCTTCGCCTCCTCGTGCGAGCGCTCGTCGAGGCGACGTGAACGACGGGCTGCCGCGAGCGCTGCCGGAACTTCGACTTCCGTGACGCGGCTCGTGGTCACCGCATCCGCTCCGTCCCACAGCGCTGAGACGTCCTCGCTGCCGGCCTCCTCGATGAAGAGTTTGACCAGGGCGCTCGTGTCGAAGTAGACGACTGTCACCGACGCTTGTCCCGCTCCTCGATGACAAGGGCGGACACGTCCCCCTGCGCACGCACGCGGTGCTCGCCGCGGGCGCGGGGACGGCCGCCGGCGCTCGGGCGACTGATGCGGCCCTCGGCCTCGAGGCGGTCGAGCAGCGACGTCGTGTCGACAGCCGTGAGTCGGGCGACAGCCTTCCCGCGCTCCGTGATGATCACCTCGTCGCCGGCTCGGACACGAGCCACCCAGTCCTTCAAGGTACGGCGCAGTTCCGCGATGCCAACTTCGGCCATGGGTATCTCCTGTACATATGAGGATATCGCCTCTTGTACAGTCTTGCCCGTGCGATAGCCGGCAGCCCTCGCGGGGTGGGCGCGGTAGGATTGGGGCTCGCGGTGCGCGTCCACTCCGAGGGACGCGCGACCCGTCGAGGGCATGAGGGGACACGACGTGAAGCCACCGATCTGGGACGTCCATTGCCACTTCCCGCGCAACTTCGAGAATCCGGACGATCAGGACCACGCGAAGGCCATTGATGAGCGCGCGGACGCCCTCCGTGCGGTGGGCGTGACGAAGGCGTCGCTCTTGAGCGGCGGGCGCTTCGGCCTCTCGTACGAGGAGTCGCTGGAGTACGCGAAGCGGCACGAGGACCTGTTCGTGCCATCGGCCGTGGTGGACCCGGAGGAAGTGACCGGCCGCGAGGTGCGTCGGTTGCATGACCTGGGCTATCGGGGACTGAAGATGATTGGCGTGCGCCGTCCCTACGACGACTACAAGTACTTCGGCGTCTACCAGGTCGCCGAGGAACTCGACATGCCGATTCTGATGCACATGGGCGTCATCGGCGGGGGCATCGACTACTCCATCACGCACCCACGCCGTGACCCGAAGGCATCCGAGATGTACCGGCGCTGGGTGCAGGGGCCTCGAGCGGCTGGGCGTGACGTGTCCGCCACGCGCATGCGGCCGTTCCACATGGACACGATCGCCAACAACTTCCCCAACCTGAAGCTCATCGGCGCGCACATGGGTGGCACCGGAAACTACGACGAGGCGGCCTCCGTCACCCGCTGGCGGCACAACGTGTACCTCGACATGTCGGGCGGCGACACGATCGAGCGGCACGCGGTGGAGCGGCGGCTGGTCGGCTACGAGATCGGCGTCGAGAAGCTGACGTGGGGCTCGGACTGCGGCAACGACGAGATCGCGCAGCACGTGACGAACCTGGAGCGCATCTTCGACACCGTGGGCCTGGACGACGAGCAGAAGCACCGCATCCGCTACCAGAACGCCGCCGAGATCTTCGGCTTCGAGCAGCCGACCTTCGCTGGGGAATAGGACCGCGTGACCGAAGACCTCGGCCAGCCCGAACAGCAGCCAGCCGGCGGCGAAGACGAAGCATCCGAGGCGTCGCGCGCCGGCGGGATGCGTCGCCTGCTCGGGCGGGTACGTCGAGGTCGGCCGGGCTCACCGGAGGGCACGCCCTCGGAAGAGCCGATCGCGCTCCCGGCGGAGGTGGACCTCCAGCCTGCGCGGCGCGAGCCGGCGGCCCCGGTGGACGGCGAACCGGCCGAGACAGCGCCCACTGCCGAGGAGCCCGAGGCGGTCACCGAGGAGACCGAGACTCCGTCCGACCTCGACCCCGACATCGCTGGCGGGGATGACGCCAACGAGGGCGCATCGGAGGGCTCCACTGCCCCCAACCCCGCCCTCCCCCACGAGGGGGGAGGGGGTCAGAGTGAGGCGCCGGTCGCAGTAGCCGGCGAGGACGACGGCGCGCCCGACGATGAGGCTCCCGCCGAGGAAGAGGCGTACGCAGAGGACGAGCCGGAGGTGGAGCCGGAGCCGCGCGTGCGGCGACGGCGCGCGGAGATCTCGGCGCATCTCGTGGTGCTGACCGGGATGGCGACGGCGGTCATCCTGGCGTACCTGCTGATCGAGCCGTCGCCGCGCTGGGTGCTGCTGCTGGGGGCGGCGGGCGTGGTGTTCGGGCTGGACGGGACGCTGAGGCAGACCTGGCGGCAGCCGTTCGCGGCCGGCGCGGAGACCTCGCCGTTCCTGTTCGTGCCGGCGCTCTACATGCTCGCGGTGCCCGTGGTCGTTGAGCACAACGTCCCGGGTGAACTCGTGATCCTCGGGGGGCTGGTTGCTGGCGGCGGATTTGGCGCCCTCGCATGGGGCGAGACGGCCAGCGTGCGCGCGCAGTCCGAGGAGTACGACCTGGGGCGCGTGCTGGTCACGGCGGGCACCTACGTCGCGGGCTTCTCGGTGTTCTCGCTCACTTACGTCTTCGAGTTCAGCCTGGGTACCGCCGTCCTCGCGGTCGCCCTCGCCTCGACGATGCTGGCGGTGGAGGTGCTGCGGGAGGGCGAGATCGACCCGCTGGAGACGCTGGGCTTCGCCGCCGTCACGGGCGTCGTCATGGCGGAAGCCCGCCTGCTCCTCTACTACGTGCCCCTGGACACGTACCTCGCTGGCCTCACCCTTCTGCTGGCGTTCTACCTAGTGACGGGCCTGCTCCACTCCCACATCACGAGGGCGTTCTCATGGCCACTCTCCGCCGAGTACGGTGGCATCGCGGCAGTGGGCCTCGCCCTCGTGGTGCTGGCGCGCGCGGCCGGGCTGGCGTAGCGCCAGCCTGCACCCGCCGTCCGACGGCTGACGAACGCCCGAGGCTACTCGCGTCCCGCCATCGCCATCTGGACCGCGCCGGCGCCGGCGGCGATAGCCGCGATCCAGAACACCAGCGCGCCGACAGCCGTCAGACCGCCCACGTCGAGGATCTCGTAGCGCAGGTCGAGCGCGAGTTCGCGTACGCCAAGGACGCCCAGGATGCCCGCGAGCACGATCACGAGCGTGGCGTAGCCGACCGGCCAATCCGTCGCCTTCTGCATGTGGTAGCGGTACGCGAGGAAGACCGTGAACGCCGCGACGATGAAGGGCAACTGCCCGACACCGTACTCCGTCATCACGAGGTCAAAGAGCAGCCACCCGACGAGGACACCGGCAGCGCCGAGCACGGCGAGCTTCTCCCCTATGCCAAGCGCTGAGACCGCCTGCCCGATGTCCTGCATACCGCCAGCCATCTCATTCGCCACGTCGCACCTCCACCCCTCGCCGCGTCGTGAGCCCTCGCGGGTCCATCTTGCTGCCGGAAGTGTATTACGCGTGTAGTCGCAGTAGGGGAGCGCCGCCTCGGGCTCTCACGGAAACCCGGTGCTCTGAGGGCTTCCACCGAATCTCAGAGCACGGCTAGCACCCGTGATTATGATGGTGATGCAGCGGCAGGCCTCCAGCAGACGCAAGGAGGCCACGGTGGGCGCACATCGCGACACCAAACCACAGATCGACCGCGCGACCCTGGTGGTCGTGCAGGCGGCCGAAGATGCCGTCGAGCGCGGTGTGGTCGGCGACCGGTTCCTCACTGATCTGACACGCGTGCGCCTCCAGCGCGAGCGAGACGCCGGCTATCGCCTGCGCCTGGCCCGCGCCTACCTGCGCCTCCTCGGCGTCGAGGGCCTGCCGACAGCCATCGAGTGGGTGTCCGGGGCAGACCCGATGCTCCGCGAGGCGGCCTATGACGCCCTGCACGACCTGCGCGAGCAGGCGCTGCCGGCCCTGCTGGACCTGGTGCAGCATCGAAACCCGGACGTGCGCTGGTGCGCGTACGAGGTGGCGGAGCACCTCCACCGGCCGTCCATGGTGCCGGTGCTGGTACGCGGCTTGTGGGACCAGGAGGCGGCCAACCGCTGGGCCGCCAGCAACGGCCTGATCCGCCTCGGCCAGGCGGCGCTGATCCCGACCCTCACCGCCCTCGTCACGGAGCCAGGCTCCGTGACGTTCCACGGCGCGGCGCGTCGAGTGCTCGCACGCCTCGAGGTGGCGGGCCACGAGGACCTCCGCGCGCGGCTGCTGGACAGCCTGGGGCGCGGCACCACCGTGGTGCAGTCTGGCCCCATCGCGGCGGCGTTGCTGGCGGCACTCCGCCGCGAGGCGAACGGCGCCGCACAGGTGGCTAGGCCCGCCACTAGACCCGGAACGACAACACCTGGGATGCCGTCATCCCCAACACAAGGAGACGAGATGGCGAACACATCGATGCGCGGGCAGCAGCCGGCGACTGTCCGGATGGCGGTGGGGGCGGATGCCGCCGCCGTGCAGCGGCTGTGGCAGGACTGCGGGCTCTCGACCGCCAGCCCGGAGGAGTGGGACGCCCTGCTGGACGGCGAGATGGGCGCGGTCTTCATCGCGGAGCATGGCGACGAGGTCGTGGGCTCCGCCGTGGCCACGTTCGATGGCTGGCGGGCGTACGTGTACCACGTCGCCGTCGCGCCCCAGGTGCGCGGGCAGGGGCTGGCCAGCGCCCTGATGGCGGAGGCGGAGCAGTACCTGATGGCCGCGGGCGCGCGGAACGTCTACGCGGCGGTCGACGAGGAGCACACGGAGGCTCTCGCTTTCGCCGTGGTCAACGGATACCTGCCGGAAGGCGAGCGAGTACTGGTGAAGACGCTGGACGCGGTGTCCGCGCCCTTGGCGACCACCGCGGTGGGCGGATGACGGAGGGACATCATGGCGAACTACCTGTTGGTTGCGGATCAGACAGCCACCAGCCCGCTGGTGATGCGGCGCGCGCACGAACTTCACGAGGCGGACCAGGACGCCCGCTTCACGATCCTCGTGCCGGCGCGGCACGTGGAGGGCCGCCTCACCTGGGACGAGCCGGCCACCCGAGAGGCAGCCCTCGAACGCGCGCGCGAGGCGACCGAGGCGTTCCGCGAGGCAGGCCTCCGCGTCCGTCGCGCCGAGCCGGGCGACAGCAACCCCGTCCTGGCCATCACCGACGAGTTGCGCCTGCACCCGGACGAGCACGACGCGATCATCGTGTCGACACTCCCGCCCGCCACCTCGCGGTGGCGACGCCTCGGACTGCCGGAGGCGGCCGGGCGGCGCTTCGACCTGCCGGTGCTACAGGTGTACGAGGGCGGCGAGCAGGCGTGGGCTGAGAGCAAGGCGATCCGCGAGGCGCTCGCTCGAGGCGCGGCGCCGACCATCGCGGAGGCGGAGCCGCGTCGGTCGCACGTGCCGGCGCTCGTCCCGTACCAGGCCGTGTTGCCCGCGCTGCTGGCGGTCTACATCGCGACCAACGCCAGCCTCGCGGTGTTCGAGGACATGCGCTTCCTGGTGGCCGGCGCGGTGGTGCTGGGCATCCTGGCGATGATCGCGCTGCCGCTGGGACTGCTGCCGGCGTGGCGGCGGTCCGAGGACCTGCCTGAACTGCCCGACCGAGGCTGAGCCTCGGCTCGGCCTCGGCAGCCGATCAGGTGACCGCGGACTCGGCGGCGGCGAAGCGGTACCCGTACCCGCGCTCCGTCGCGATGTAGCGCGGGCGCTCGGGGTCGTCGCGGAGTTTCTCGCGGATCCGCCGCACGTAGACGCGGAGGTAGTCCACCTCGTCCTCGTACTCCAGGCCCCAGACGGCCTTCAGGATCGCCTCGTGCCGCTGGACCACGCCGCGATGCGTGACGAGGTGGTGGAGCAAGTTGTACTCGGTGGGTGTGAGGCGGACGAGGCGTCCGTCCACGCGCACCTCCTGCCGCTCGAAGTCCATCTCGAAGCCGTCGAGGCGCACGGTGGGGCCGACCGAGCGGGTCATCTCCACGCGGCGTAGGACGGCGCGGATGCGTTCGATTAACTCTAGGTGGTTGAAGGGCTTCGTCACGTAGTCGTCCGCGCCGAGTTGGAGGCCGCGCACCTTCTCCTCCGTGCCGTCGCGCGCCGTGAGCATCACGACCGGCACGTTCGAGGTCTCACGCAACCGCTGGAGCACGGTGAAGCCATCGTCCTTCGGCAGGCCGATGTCGAGCAGCACCATGTCGGGCGACTCGCGACGCACGAGGTCGAGCGCGGTCTTGCCGTCGCCGGCGGAGATGACTTCCGCCTCCGGCCAGTTCAGCATGAAGTTCAACTGGACCGACTCCACCACCTCCGGTGCGTCGTCCACGATCAGGATCTTCACGAGTCCACCACCAGTCCGGCCCCGCCGTCGCGCGGCACAATCACCGTGAACGTGCTGCCCTCGCCCAGTTTGCTCTCCACCGTGATCGCGCCGCCGTGCGCCTGCACCGCCGCGAGGGCAATGGGCAGGCCGAGGCCCGTGCCTCCCTCGACGTCCGTGCGGCCTCGGAAGAAGCGCTCGAAGAGGTGGCGCCGGTCCGCCTCGCTGATGCCGGGGCCGGCATCGCGGATCTCCCATGCCACGGCGCCGCCCGCCTCGCGCACGGTCACGTGGATGACGGCGCCGGGCGGCGAGAACTTCTGGGCGTTGGAGAGCACGTTGCCCAGCGCCTGCACCAGCCGTCGCCGGTCGCCGTACAGGCGGATGTCGGGCGCCTCCTCCGTGACCTGGAGCGCCTGCCCCTCCGCCTCCAGCGCCGGCGCCACCAGTTGCGAGGCGTCCTCCACCAGGCGGGCGGCCTCCAGCCAGCGGGGCTCCAGCGGCACGTTGCCGGCGCGGTAGCGGGCCAGGTCCAGCAGGTTCAGGATCAGGTTCTGCATGGAGTCCGCGCTGGTCGCCACGCGGGACAGCAGGCGCTCCCGCACCTCCGGTTCGACGCGCCCGTCCGAGTCGATCAGCAGGCCGATGCATGTGCGGATGGCGGTCAGCGGCGTCTTCAGTTCGTGCGCCAGCGTGGCCACCAGGTCGGTACGGAGGCGCTCTAACTCATCGAGGTGCGCCGCGAGCGGCGTGCCCGGCGCCAGCGAGCCGCTCGTCAGTTCGCTCCCCAGCGTGGTGCGGGCGTACCGGGGCCCGGCGTCCGTCCGGGACGCGATCCGTACGAGGCCCAGTTCCGCCAACCGGTCGAGCGACTGCTCCGCAGTGGTCGTGGTGAAGCGTTCCGCCAGCCGCCGCACACGTTCCGCGACGTCCTCGGGCGTCCCGGCCTCCCGCAACACCCAGAGCGCGACCAGCCGATCGAGGTCGTCCTCCGGACCCTGTCCAGGGAGGAGCAGCCGGTCAGCAGCATGGTCGCGCTCGGGAGAGGAGGCGTCAGTCTGGGGTCGAGGAGCCATGGCGACACCTCACGAGGGCGGGTGGGGGCTACTTGTGTGTAACCACCATAACCCGCATCTCGCGCTGGCCCTTCGGCGTCTCCACCACCGCCACGTCGCCCGCCTCGCGGCCCAGCAGGGCGCGCCCGATGGGGGTCTCGAACGATATCTTGCGCGCGGCCAGGTCGTTCTCCGTGGGGAGGACCAGCTGGTACTCCTCCAACGGGCCATCCTCGCCGGTCCGGACGTAGACCGTGCTGCCCACGATCACTCGCGAGCCAATCGCCACGGCCTCGGCGACCTCGGCCACCGAACGCAGCGAGGCGAGTCGCGACTCCAGGACGGAGCGCTCCGTGGCCTGCTTCGGCGCGCCGTCCTCGTCGCGCTGGGCGCCGTCCATGGCCTGGAGCTGCTGCTCCGCGTCACGGAGGAGGTGGCGCAAGCGCACGTACACCTGCGCCATCATCGGGATGGCGCCCTCGCGGCCCGGCGGCAGCGGGCGGGCGATCTCCGGAGTCCCGGTCTCGGTTAC
Organism: uncultured Dehalococcoidaceae bacterium; assembly: GCA_964439675.1. GTDB lineage: Bacteria > Chloroflexota > Dehalococcoidia > UBA2979 > UBA2979 > W-Chloroflexi-9. The sequence goes on along the minus strand of CAYTRA010000026.1, from coordinate 1,102 downwards.
CTGGGAAGCCATTGCTGTTCCCTCTCGCAGCACTCACATGCGCTGCTGGGCGAAGACACAACAAAGCCGGCCCCCGAGAGGTCGGCCGCCGAGTCATCGAGCAGCGCGGAGTGTCAGAGATGCAGTGGCGGAACGATGGAAGCCGGCCCGCCTCGGCAGATCCAGCGTACCGAAACGGACCGAGGCCCTGCATGAATATCGCGTGAATAACGCCCGCAGTGGTCCCGAGTAGGTCGAGCGCCACCTCGATGGCTACGCGAGCGCCTGGCAGGTCCAGCCTTCGGGGAGTTCACCAGTGGCCAGGTAGTCCTCCACGCGTTGGCGGACGCCGGCGTCCACCACCGCATCGGACTGCGGGTAGAGGATGACCTCCTCCTTCTCGTTGTGCGACTCCAGCAGGGCCGCCAACACTCGGTACGCCTCGCTCGTCCCGCCCGCGCCGCCATCGGCGCCGGCATGCGCGCGTGCCTCGAGGTCATCGAGCGCGGCCCAGATCTCGCCGTGCTCACGGATCATCACCGCGACGGGGCCGAAGAGGCCGGCCGCCCGGAGCGCCGGGAAGAGCATCTCCTCCTCCACGTAGATGTGGCGGCGCAGGGCCGTGGCGGCCGATTGGAGGGGCTCCACGCGAGGCGCGCCTCCCTCGACTGAGCGGGCGAAGTCGGCGAGTCCTGCGTCGATCTCTCGGTGCTCGCGCTCCAGCGCTTCGGCGATCCTCGGATCCGTCATGTCGCCTCCCTGGCGCTCACGGCGCTAGTCCGTCGGCTCCAGCGCCCATCCCCAGACACCGTAGACCAGCACCACCACGCCGATCCCCGTCACCGCGAGGTGCGACAGGAATCCCACTCCGATCGTCGCGATCCCCATCGCCGCCACCATCGGCCAGTACGAGGGCGGCGGGAGGTGAATGGTCCTCGATGCGGCGGGGGCGCGCTGGACCTCGTGGTCGCGGTCGTACCAGAGCGGGTCGCGGTCGCGGACCACGGGGAGCGCATCGAAGTTGTGCGCTGGGGGCGGGGAACTGGTCGCCCACTCCAGCGTCGCGCCGTCCCACGGATCATCGCCGGCCCTCGTCCCGGCGCGCGCGGACTTCACCACGTTG
>CAYTRA010000025.1:0-14009 GCA_964439675.1 uncultured Dehalococcoidaceae bacterium | reverse complement strand
AGGGCCAGATCTGGGTGCGCTCCAGTTCCCTGATCCCGAAGGTCTGGCTGGAGGTGGAGGACCCGTCCTCCGTCCCCGGCCACTCCGCGCGGCGGGTGCTGACCCTCGGCGTGCGAGGTGTCGCGTCCTGGAGTTACCGCACGCGCACGCGGATGCGCGGCGTCTACACGCTGGGTCCGGTGCGCGTCACCGCGTCCGACCCCTTCGGCTTCTTCCGTGTCACGCGCACCTTCGGCGACACCACCTCGATCCTCGTCTATCCGAACGCGCCGGACCTGGCGAACTTCTACGCGCCGCCGGCGAACCTGCCGGGCGAGGGACGCATCCGCCGACGCACGCACAACGTCACCCCCAACGTCGCCGGGCTGCGGCCCTACCAGCCGGGCGACTCCTACAACCGCATCCACTGGCCGGCCACCGCGCGCCTCGGCGATCCCATGGTGAAGTTGTTCGAACTCGACCCCGCCTCCGACATCTGGGTCGTCCTGGACCTGCAGGCCCAGCACCACGTGGGCGAGGGCGAAGACTCCACCGAGGAAGCCGCGGTCTCCGTGGCCGCCTCGATCTGTCGCTACTTCATCCAGCAGAACCGCACGGTCGGCCTCATGACCTTCGGCGACGACCTGCGCGTGGACGAGCCGGATCGAGGCCAGAACCACTACACCCGCATGCTGGAGACGCTCGCCATGGCACGCGCCGTCGGCGACGCTCCGCTCTCCAACCTCCTCCTCGAAGAGTCTCGACGCTTCGGGCGCCACACCACGGTCGTCGCGATCACGCCCTCCACGGACACGCAGTGGCCGCTCACCCTGATCTCGCTCTCTACGCGAGGCGTGAAGGTGGCGGCTGTGCTGCTGGAGGCGAACACCTGGGCGGACGCCCCCAGCCCGCTGGACGTGTACGGCACCCTCGCCTCCGGCGGCGTCTACACGTTCACGGTGAAGCAGACGGACGACATCGGCCGGGTGCTGTCCGCGGGCGTGGACACGGAGCGCGAGTCCGCCCGCATGGCCGCCGAGCCGGGCGGGAGGGCGTAGCCGTGGCCGTCACCTCCTTCGACCGCTACTTCGAGCGCCGCCCCGAGTCGTCGAGCCCCACCGAGACTCGCCCGGACCTGCACGCGTGGAACTCCTGGGAGTCATGGCTCACGTTGAGCCTGGTCATCCTCGTGCAGTTGCCGGTGATCGGCTCGCTCCAGACCTCGGAGTGGGTGGACGAGATGCCGTCGCTCATGGCGCCGGCCGCCGTCGGCCTCGGCGCGGCCTGGGTGCTGGGGCACGCGCGACTGCCGGGCGTGGTCTCGGCGCTCGTCGGCCTCCTCGTGGGCGCGGTCACCACCATCGCGCTCGTGCTGCGGACCATGGTGCTCGCGGACCCGGAGGCCTCCGGACTCGGCGCGCGATGGTCGGAGTTCCGCCTCCGCCTGCTGGACTGGGGCCGCGCCCTGGTGCACGAGGGCATCTCCACCGACCCGCTCCCGTTCGTGGTGCTGCTGGTCGCCAGCGTGTTCCTGGTGGCGTACGTCTCCACGTGGGCCGTCGTCCGCTGGCGTAACCCGTGGGTGGCGCTGGTGCCCGGCGGCTTCGTGCTGCTGACCAACATCTCCTACCTGCCCGGCCAGCCCTCCTTCTCTTTCATCGTCTTCATCCTGGCCGCCGTCCTCCTGGTCGCCCGCCTCACCTACCTCCGCTCCCTGGAGCGCTGGACCCGCGAGGGCGTAAAGCCCGGTGACGGCATGTCCGTGGAGGTCGTCTTAGCCGGGGCGGCCGTGGCGCTGGTGCTGGTGATGGCGGCCTGGATCGTCCCCACGGCGAACAACTGGGGCCCGGTCTCGGACATCTGGACGCGCGCCTTCGCGCCGGTGAACGACCGCATCGACCGCCTCGGCCAGCTGTTCGTCGGTGTCGGCTCCAAGAAGCCCATCCCCGTCCACGCCCTCGGCGCCACCCTCCCGCTCCAGGGCGAGGTCTTCCTCAACGACGACGTGCTCTTCGAGGTCCTCGCGGAGGAGGAGATGAACCTCCGCGGCGCCGTGTACGACGAGTACACCGGCCGCGGCTGGCGCGTCTCCTCGGCGGCGCCCATGGACCTCCTCGGCACCACCGTCGAGGCGGCCGAACTCGGCACGCCGGCCACCCGTGCGGAGATCCGCGAGGCCGTCCGCGTGCAGGTCACCGTGGTCAGCGACGCCGCCCCCAGCGCCGCGCTGCTCGCCGCCGGTGATCCCGTGACCACGGACCACGAGGCCCGCATCCTGCTGGACTCCTCCGGCCGCTCGTTGGCCCTCATACCAGCGTCTGGCTCCGCCGGGCCCGGGACGACGTACGAGACCGTCGGTACCGTCTCCGTCGCCGCTATCGGCACGCTGCTGGACGCCGGCACGGACTACCCGCAGGCGATCCGCGAGCGCTACACGGCGCTCCCCCCGGACCTGCCGCCAGAGGTCGCCGACCTCGCCCGCTCCGTCACCGAGGGCGCCCGCACCCCCTACGAGGCGGCACGCCTCATCGAGACGCACCTGCGCCAGAACTACGCCTTTGCGCTGTCGATCGACCCCGCCCCGCCGGGCCGGGACGCCGTGGACCACTTCCTGTTCGAGTCTCGCCAGGGCTACTTCGACCAGTTCTCCTCGTCGATGGCCGTGCTGCTCCGCACGCTCGGCATCCCCACGCGCGTGTCCGCCGGCTTCGCGCTGGACGACTCCGACCTGGACTCGGAGACGAAGTCCTACATCGTCACGGAGGAACGCGCCTGGTCCTGGCCGGAGGTCTTCTTCCCGGGCCTCGGCTGGGTGGAGTTCAACCCCACCCCCAGCCGGAGCGTGGTCGCCCGCCCCGGCAGCGACGACGCCGCCCGCGCAGCCCGCGACGCCGTCGACCCGAACCTGGACGAGGCGTTCAACGCGCTGCTGGACGAGCAGTTGCTGGAACTCCTGGAGGAGGAGTCAGCCGGCGGCGCGACCGACTTCGATGCCCTGAGCCAGGACGACAGCGCGCTGCGCGAGGCCATCGGCCGCGTGATCGCCTGGACGCTGGTGCTCTCCACCGTCGTCCTCGTCGTCGTGCTCGTGACGCGCTTCTGGTGGGAGCGCGCCTTCCGAGGCCTGAGTCCCGCCGAGCGGCGCTGGGCGAAGGTGCAGCGGCTCACCTCGTGGGCGGGCATCGGTACCCTCGACGACCGCACGCCGGCGGAGTCGGCGGAGGACCTGCTCCCCCGCGTCGGCGAGCCCGCCGCCCTCCGTGCCCTCGCGCGGTCCTACACGAAGGCCCGCTACGGAGGCCCGGAGGCGGGCGAGGAGACCGAGGCCGAACGCGAGCAACTGGACGGGCACTACAGCACGGTGCGAAACGTCCTGCGCCGCCAGATCGTGCGACGCGTCCTGCGGCTGGGCCGCGTCCGAGGCGGCCCGCTAGCGCGGCGTCCGGCGCCCGCCCGAGTTGTCCGGTAGCGGGTCCAGTTCGTTCGCCTGCCGCGCCAGTTCCAGGATGCGCAGCGCCTCCGCCTCCGTGACCTCCGGGCCCAGGTCGCCCAGCGCCTCCGCGAGGGCCTGGCGTGCCTCCTCCAGCGTCATCGTCTCGCCGCCGCTGGGTTGGCCGTCCCCCGGCTGAGGTTCGCCTTCGCCGGGCTGGCCCGGTTCGCCCTCACCGCCATCGCCTTCGCCGGGTTGCTCGCCGTCACCGGGCTGGCTGTCCTCGCCGTCCTCGCCGGGCTGTTCGCCCTCGCCTTCGCCGCCTTCACCCTGGCCGCTGTCGCCCTCCTCGCCGGGGGGCGGGTCGGCGGGGTTGAGGATCGCGAGCACGAGTTCCAGGTTCGCCTTCGCCTCGCGGTCCTCGGGGTCGACGCGCAGCGCGGCCATGTAGGAGTCCCGCGCTGCCTCCCACTGCTCCCGCCGGAACGAGGTGTTCCCGAGCGTGAAGTGCGCGAGCCCGGCGACCTCCGGGTCGTCTGCCTCCAGCGCGGCGGCGAGGGCTTCCGAGGCGGACGCGGACGCCTCCTCCAGCCGCCGCAATTGGTGCAGCGCGTTGGCGATGTTGTAGTCCACCGCCGGGTCGTCCGGCGCGGACTCCTCCGCCGTGGCGTACGCATCCAGGGCGTCCTCGTAGCGTTGCTCCTCGTACGCCCGGTTGCCCTCCTCCACCTGTCGCCACGCGGTGGTCCCGCAGCCACCGAGGAGCGCCGCCGCGAGCATCGCGCCGATCACCCCCTGCCGCAGGCGCGGCCTCGGCGCGCGCCCGCCTTCGCCGAGCAGCAGCGCCAGCCCCACGAGCGCGAGCGCGCCCCCGACGAACCATGGGAAGCGGTCGATGAGGGCGGGCTCGGTGTCCGAGGCGAACTGAGTCTGTTGCAGCCGCCGGAACTCCACGGCCAGCCCCGCCACCTGTCCGACCTCGCGGAACTCGCCGCCCGTGCCCTCCGCGATGGCCATCAGGGTGTCCGGCTGCGCGGTGGTGATGTCGCCGCCGTCCAGGGACGGCAGCAGGGTCGGCTCGGTGGTCGCGGCGAAGACGGTGTAGACGCGCACGCCTCGCTCGTTCGCGAGGGCCACCGCCGCGCCGAGCTCCGCCTCCAGGTCCTCGCCGTCAGATACCAGCAGGACCGCCTGCGTGCGCGCCGGGTCCGCCACGTCCAGGACGTTGAGCGACGCCTCGATGGCTCCCGCGAGGTCAGTGCCGGGCCGCACGAGCGGCGCCTCGTTCTGGGCGCGCGCGACCATCGAGGACAGCACCGGCAGGTCAACGGTCAGTGGCGCCCGCTCGAACGCGGACCCGGCGAACACCACCAGGCCCACGCGGTTCCCCGTCAGGTGCTCCAGCATCGCCTCGAGGCCCGCGGCCGCCGCTACCGCCCGGCTGGGCGACACGTCCGGCGCCTCCATCGACCTCGACACATCGAGGGCCACCACGAGGTCGATGCCGCGCTGTTCCAGCGCGCGGTCGCCCTCGCCCCACTGCGGCCGTGCCGCCGCCAGCACCGCCAGCGCCAGCGCGCCGACGAGCAGCACGCCCACCGCCAGCCGCCGCCCCTCGCTCGCGCCACCTCGCAGCCCCGGCGGCCCGCCGAGCATCGAGCGCACCCGCAGCCGCGCGGACCGCGCGTATCGCAGCGCGAGCGCCGCGACCGGCAGTGCGAGGAGCGCCGCCAGCGCCAGCGGCTCGCCGAACGTGAAGTCTGAGAAGGAGGCGAGGCCGCTCATGGCTGCCTCCGGAGCCACGTCGTCCGCAGCGCCAGGTCCACGAACAGCGCGCCCGCTCCCGCCAGCGCTAGCCACGGCCCGTACTCGCGGAACGCCACGAACTGCCGCTCACCGATGCGGGAGCGCTCCAGGTGGCCGATCTCCTCGTACGCCGCGGCCAGTTCCTCCGGCGTGCCGGCGTCGAAGAACGCGCCGCCGGTGGTCGTCGCCAGGTCGCTCAGCGCCTGCCGGTCGACCGCGTCGATGGTCTGTCCCACGCGCGGCACGATGCCGATCGCGTAGACCCGCACACCGATGGCCTCCGCCACGCGAGAGGCCTCGAAGGGCGTGACCTCGCCGGCGTTGTTCGAGCCGTCCGTGAGCAGCACCACCACGCGGCTGCGCGCTGGGGAGTCCTCCAGGAGCGTGATCGCCTCCGTCATGCCCAGACCGATAGCCGTGCCGTCCGGCATCAGGCCGGGCGAGAGTTGGTCGATGCGCGCCTGGATCGCCTGGATGTCGTCCGTGAGCGGCGACAGCGTGAGCGCGCGCGACTGGAACGCCACCAGGCCCAGCCGGTCGCCCTGCAGCGTCCCCGCGAACTCGTCCAGCACCCGACGTGCCGTCTCCAACCGCGTCTCGTCGCGGTCGAACCCCTGCCGCATCGAGGACGACACGTCCACCGCCGCCACGATGTCGATGCCGTCCTCCGGCAGCGTGGTCACCGCCAGCCCCTCTCGAGGCCGCGCGAGCGCCAGCACCAGCAGCACGATCGCCGCCGCGCGGAACGCGTCCGGCAGCCACCGCAACCGCAGCCGCAGCGTCGGCCGGGCTGCCTCGAGGAGCGGTCCCGCATCCGCGAGCACGTGCGCCGGTCGTCCCGCGCCTCCAGTGAGCAGCCGCACGCGCCACGCCAGCAATAGCGCCATCGGCAGCAGCAGGACCAGCGCGAGCGGCGCCCCCCACGTCAGCCCTGTCACCGAGGTCACGAGGCTGCCGCCTCTGGTCGCTCCGCCGGGTCGGTAGCCCTCGGACGGGACAGTTCCACGATCTCGTAGGCGACGGTCAGGTCATGGTCGGCGGAGGCGGGATCCGGGTACTGCCGCGCGTACACGGCCCGGTCACACCGGTCGAGGAGCCCGCCCACCAGCCGCGCCTGCCACCGGTCCACTCCGTGCGCCGTCATGCGGCGCTCCAGTTCCTCCGTGGTCAGCGCGGCCGCATTGAAGCCGAACCGCTCGCCGAGGTACGCGCGCACGGTCACCGCGAGCGTGCCGTAGTACGCCTGGAACGCTTCGTCGTCATCGAGCCGGCGACCACGCAACGCATCCAGGCGTTCGCGCGCGCGCGCCTCGGCGGTGTCGGCCTCTGCCTCCACCTCCACCACGCGCGGCCGGCGACGCCACCACACCACGAGCCCCGCGACGCCGCCGAGGGCAACCGCAACGGCCGCGCCCACCGCGACAGGCGCCAGCCACGCCGGTGGCGCGCCACCCACGGTCAGTTGCGGCTTCAACGGCCGCAGCGCCTCGTCCCCCGGCGCACGCACGGAGACCACCGTGAGGACCGGCCCCGCCGAGAGGCTCACGCCGGTCGTCCCGTCCTCGCGCAGCCAGCGCACCCGCAGTTCGCCCGGGTTCAGTTCGCCGAGCGTGAACACCTGGTACCGGAACTCGTAGGACGTGACCACGGCCCCGTCCTGGCCTTCCGTCTGCGGCTGTGCGTCGCCCAGTACCTCGGCGGACGGCAGGTCAGGCCGCTCCACCGTGACCACCACGTCCGAGTCGTGCCGCACCCGCACCTCGAGCGTCACGCGGTCCCCGACCGTCGCCGCCGGCGGATCGAACGAGGCGGTCACGTCCAGTTGCGGTTCGGGCTCCTGCGCACTCGCGACACCGCCGCCCCCGAGCACGCCGAGGGCGATGAGCGCGATGCTCATCACCAGGATCGAGAGCGCTCGCGTCCTCATCGCGCCACCTGGGCGCGGCGGCGGAAGAACGCGGCCATCGGCGGCGCGACGTCCTCGTCGAGGCGGATGAGCACCTGGTCCACCCCGGCGTTCGTCAGCCGCGCGTCTCGCTCGGCGGCACGTGCCTCGGCGGCCCTCGCGTACCGCTCGCGCACCCCCGCGTCCGAGGTGTCCACGAGGATCCGTCGCCCGCTCTCGGCGTCCACGACGTCCAGCATCCCCACGTCCGGGAGCGCCTCGTCCAGCGGGTCCACCAGCACCAGCGCCACCGCGTCGTGTCGCCGCGCCAGGCCCTGCAGCGCCTGCTCGAACCCGGCCGTGAAGAAGTCCGAGACCACGAACACCAGCGCCCGACGGCGCAGCACGCGCCCCAGGTGCTCCAGCGCCGGCGCCATCGAGGTCGCACGACGCCTCGCTACGTCGGTCTGGAGCACGTCGCGCACCTGGCGCAGCACGTGCCGCGCGCCTCGCTCCGGTGGGACGAAGGCGTCCACGCCCTCGCTAAAGGTCAGGAGGCCCGTGCGGTCGTTGTTGTAGGAGGCGGCGAACCCCAGCAGCGCCACCAGTTCCGCAGCCGCCCGCAACCGCCCGCCCTCCGGGCTGCCCGCGAGCATCGAGGCGGACCGGTCGACGGCGCACATCACCGTCAGGTCGCGTTCCTCCACGTACTCCTTCACCCACGGCGTGCCCATGCGGGCCGTCACGTTCCAATCGATGCGGCGCACGTCGTCGCCCGGCACGTACTCGCGCGCCTCAGCGAACTCGATGCCGCTCCCGCGAAAGACGGATCGGTAGTTTCCCGCGACCTGCGAGGACACGAAGCGCCGCGTGCGGATCTCGATGCCGCGCACGCGGCCGAGCAGCCCCGCGGACAGGGCGAGCGGGTCGTCGGCGGGAGGAGGCGCCACCGTCGCGGCCTAGGGGATCCCGACGCCTTCGAGGAGCGTCGACACCACCTCGTCGGCGGAGACGCCGCGCGCCTCCGCCTCGTACGTGAGCACCAGGCGGTGCCGCAGCACGTCCGGGGCGATCGCTTTGATGTCCTCCGGCGTCACGTAGTCGCGCCCCTGGATGAAGGCGTACGCCTGCGCCCCCCGAGCGAGGAACACCCCCGCCCGAGGTGATGCGCCGTACTCCACCAGCGCCTGCAGGTCGCCCAGCCGGTAGCGGACGGGGTCGCGGCTCGCCTCCACCAGGCGCACCACGTACTCGCGCAGGCGCTCGTTCACGTCCACGCGCTGCACCGCCGCGCGCAGGGTGCCCACGTCGCTGATCGAGACGGCGGCGCGAGCGCCGGTGACCTCGCCGTCCAGCGCCCGCGAGAGGATCTCGCGCTCCTCCTCGCGCTCCGGGTAGTCCACGACGATCTTCATCATGAACCGGTCCAGCTGCGCCTCCGGCAGCGGGTACGTCCCCTCGTGCTCAATGGGGTTCTGGGTGGCCAGCACCAGGAACGGGTCCGGCAGCGGCATGGTCTCTCCGCCGATGGAGACCGTGCGTTCCTGCATCGCCTCCAGGAGCGCGGACTGCACCTTGGCCGGCGCGCGGTTGATCTCGTCCGCCAGCACGATGTTGGCGAAGATCGGCCCCCGCCGGGTGCGGAACTCGCCCTCCTGCGGGTTGAAGATCAGCGTCCCCGTCACGTCCGCCGGCAGCAGGTCCGGCGTGAACTGGATCCGCGCGAACGTGCACTCGAGGGCTGCCGCGAGCGTCGAGACGGTGAGCGTCTTCGCCAGTCCCGGGACGCCCTCTACCAGCGCGTGGTTGTTGGTGAACAGGGCGACCAGCAGGCGGTCCACGAGCGCCTGCTGCCCGACGATGACCCGCCCGATCTCGGCTCGGATCGCGTCGATCTCAGCGTGGTGCCGCGCCGCGTCAGACGCTGCTCCCGCCCCGTAGTCGGCAGCCTGGGCCATGGACGTTCCTCGCCGCTGGTGGTGATCGGAGTGTACCCAACCGGCGGCGTGCCCGTGCCCTGATCTCCCGCATCCTGCACTGATGTCACGCGGCCTCTACCGGGGGCCACGGAAGAAGAAGTGAAACGCAACGGGCGCGAGCCTAGCCTCCGCTCCACACACCCGCTCTCATCCCCCGGCCACCCAACCGTCCTCGACGCCGCCGGAGGCAGGAGAAGACCGATGAAGAGTCGATTCACCATCGCAGGTCACCCGATCCACCCCTTCATGGTGCTGTTCCCCGTGGGCCTCTTCGCGTGGGCGTTCATCTCCAACATCGTCTTCGCCGTGAACGACGAGCCGATCTGGTACGACATCTCCTTCTGGAGTACCTGGGCCGCACTCATCGCAGCGGCGCTCGCATCGATCTCGGGGATCGGCGACTACCTCTCGGTCGCCCGGTACCACGTACCCGCGACCGGCATGGCGCACATGCTCCTCAACGCCGCGGTCGCTGCGGGGGTACACGCCGCCGGCATACTCAAGCTGGACCCGGGCGCCATCGATGGTGGCGGCCGCCTGACGCTCGCACTCGTCCTGCAGGGCGTCGGCGTCGTGCTGCTCGCCGTCTCCGGCTGGCTCGGCGGCGAGATGGTGTACCGCCACGGCATGGCCGTTACGCCCGAGGCGGCCCGGGAGATCGAGGAGTCGTCGGGGCACGCGAGAGGCGCCCGCCCGGCCGGGCAGCCTCGGTAACCCCACAGGCCGGCTGCCCCGGCACCCGCACGGACGGCCCCGGATGGAGAGCCCCGGGGCCGTCCTCACGCGCTCGTTGATCGCCTCGATCCGCGCGTTTCTCCCACCCTGGCCGAGATCCGAGCCCGCCCTCGCGAGGCGGGGACAAGTTGGGGATGGCCCCGCCTTCCGGCTCGTCAGGAATCCTTGTTATGCTCTTGTCGCGTCGGGGGACGTCTGACGGCGGGCTTGCCGAAGGCCCGGCCGGGGGTGTCCACGGATCGCGACGCACGCGGGCGAGGACTCCCCATGCACGTCGTCAACACCCACGATCTCACAAAGATCTACGACAACCGGTACATCGCCCTGAACGCGCTGAACATGCGCGTGGAGAAGGGGCAGGTGTACGGCCTCGTCGGGCCGAACGGCGCCGGAAAGTCCACGACCTTCCGCATCCTGCTCGGACTGCAGAAGCCCACCGCCGGCAACATCCAGGTGTTCGGCGAGGCCATGAGCGCGGAGCGCGCCGACCTCCGCCGCCGCATCGGCTACCTCCCCACCAATCCCACGTTCCCGAAGAACATGACCCCCATCCAGTTCCTGCAGTTCGTGGGCAGCGTCCTCGGGATGCCTCGCGACCGGGCGAAGATCCAGTTGTCGCGCCTGCTGCAGGCCGTGGACCTGACCAACGCGGCGTCCCAGCCGATGAAGGGCTTCTCCACCGGCATGCTCACGCGCCTCGGCATTGCCGCCGCGCTCATGAACGACCCGGAACTGCTGATCCTGGACGAGCCGACCAGCGGCCTGGACCCGGCCGGCCGCAAGCAGACCATCGAGTTGATCCGCGAACTCTCCGGCCGCGACCGCACGATCATCATCGCCACCCACATCCTCACGGACGTGGAGCGCGTCTGCACGGACGTGGGCATCATCTCCGCCGGCCGCCTCATCTACTCCGGCCCCATGGCGGACATGCGCCGCCTGGCCCGCCAGGGCACCATCGCCGTGGAGATCGAGGGCAACACGAGCGCCTTCGAGCAGGAGATCCCCTCGCTCGATGAGTTCGGCTCCGTGCGCTACGAGCGCCTCGGCTCTGAGTTCCGCATCACCTTCCTTGGCACGCGCAGCCTGACGGACTACCTCCAGCGAGTCCTGCAACTGGTGGACCGCACCGGCGTGGAACTCCTGCACATCGACACCGGCTCCGACGAGATCGAAGAGGCGTTCCTCCGCCGCCTGGAGGACGACCGCACGCGCGGCTTCCTGCGCGCGGCCGCGTGGGCGGCAGCGCTGGACGCCAACGCCAGCACAGAGTCCCTCACCAACCTCCCCTCCAGCGCCACCCCGAACGGCGCTGCCTCGAACGGCGCGTCGAACGGCACATCGAGGCCGGCCGGGGCGGGCGGTCCTGGCGAGGTCATGCCGACCAGCACCATCAGCGAGCAGAAGGGCAAGGACGCCTGATGCAGGCTTTTATGGCCATCCTCCGGTACGACGCGTCGCAACTGCTCCGCTCGTGGGTCACGCGCCTGTGGCTGCCCCTGCTGGTCGCCCCGGCGCTCTTCCTCGTCATCGTCGCGGCCAACGAGGACGAACTGGCGTCCGAGACCCTCGCCGCCTACGTCGGCGCGGTGCTGATGCCGCTGTCGGCCCTCGCCGTTGCGGTGCTGACGGCGGGCGCCATCGCCGGCGAGGCGCAGATCATCGCGGACGGGATCCTGTCCCGATCCGTGACGCGCACGGAGTTCGTCTCCGCCAAGATCGTGGCTCGCCTCGGCTTCGCGCTGGTGATCTTCCTGGCGGTGATGATCCCGTTCTCCTACCTCATCGTTCGCTACGCCGCGGCCGACGTGTCCTACGCAGGGCTCATCTCAGCCCTGTTCACGGCGGCGCTCCTGCTCACGTTCCTCGGCGCGCTGGGCATGACGCTTTCCACCGTGATGACTAACGTCCTCGTCTCGGTGCTGGTCCTGCTGGTGGTAGTGCTGGTCTCCGGGCTGGTGCTCCAGTTCCTGGGCCTCACGTGGATGAGCAGCACGGCCGTCCTCACCGAACTCGCCCCCACCATCCGAGGCGAGACGCCCGTGTGGGACACCTTCCGCGTCATCTTCGTCTTCGGCGGGCTCACGGCCGCCGCGATCATGGCCACCTACTCCGTCTTCCGGACACGCGACCTCTAGCCCACGCATGACCCCAGACGCCCGCCCCCTGCCGGAGAGACCGCAGGGCGCGGGCGTCCTGCTGCATACCGAGGTCCATCGCGTCCCCCTCGGCGCGCATCACGGCCGCCGCCTCACGGCTCGCGTGCGGCATCGCACGCTCCGCATCGCCCTCGGACGGCGGTGGAGCGGCTCGCTCACCTTCGGGCAGCGTCGCGCCGTCGCGATCGAGGTCGAACGCGAGACGTACGAGGGCTCAACGCCAGAGGGCGGGCCGCCTCGCTACGATGAAGTCGCCATCCCGACGGCTCCGGACCCGTGGGTCAGGAGCGCGCGCCGCATCCTGGCGTTGGCGCTGGCGGGCTGGCTGCTGTCCCGGGCGGTGCGTCGAGCACGAAGGCGCCCGGGGCGCGTACGGACGGGAGACGACGCATGACCAACCCCGCATCAGAGGCCGCCATCGAACGCATCACCGCCATCTCGGAACAGGCGAACGCCGCCGCCTGCTTCGGTGAGCCCATCCGCTCCGGCGACCGCACCGCCATCCCCGTCGCGGAGGTCTCGTACGCCCTCGGCTTCGGCTGGGGCGGCGGCAGCGACTCCAACAGCAGCGGCAGCGGCGGCGGTGGTGGCGGCGGCAGTCGCACCCGAGGCGTCGCCGTCATCGAGGTGGCGCCGGACGCCGTGCGCGTCGTCCCCATCGAGGACTACACGCAGATCCGCCTGGCCAGCATCGCCTTCATCAGCACCGCCACAGCCCTGGTGGCGCGCTCCCTCCTCAAACTGATCCGCGGCTAGCCCCCGGCCCGGGGCCGCGTTGAGCGAGGGCGATGGCGGTCTCTATACTGGTAGGACGGGCGTGCCGCTGTAGCTCAGAGGCAGAGCAGCTGTTTCGTAAACAGCAGGTCGTGGGTTCAAGTCCCACCGGCGGCTCCATACTCCACGCACGCCCCCTCCGCCCCGCCTGGACTGCAAAGGCCCGCACATGAGCAAGTTCCGCACGCGCATCCGGGACATTGGGCGCGCGCCCGGCGGCATGGGCTTCGCCGCCATCGCCCGCCAGGAACGCCCGCGCTACATGCTCGTCGTTGCGGAGGCCAACTCCGCCGAGGAGGCGCAGGCCGCCGCCGAGGCCGGCGCGGATGCGGTCATCGTCCCCGGCGCTGCCTCGTCCGGGCTCTCGCTGAAGGTGCCCGTCGGCGTGCGCATCGAGGACGCCACCCGCACCGAGGTGGACTCCGCGAGAGAAGCGGGCGCGGACTTCTTCCTCTTCGACGACGGACGCACCCACGCGGCCGCCCTGACCGTGGAGGAGATGGGCGCCGTGCTGCTGCTGGGCGCCGACCAGGACGAGCAGCGGCTGCGCTCGGTCTCCGCCATCGACCTGGACGCCGTGCTCGTGGAGGCGGACGCAGACGTCATCACCGTCCGCGAGCAGATCGAACTGCGCCGCGTCGCCGCCCTGACCGGTGCGCCCCTGCTGGTGCGCTCCAACGGCCGGGCGGACGCCGCCATCCTCGAGGCCTGGCGCGATGCCGGCGCCCCCGCCGTGCTCGTCGCCGCCTCGGATGTCGCGTCGGCCCTCGAGGCGGCGAGGCAGGTCCCGGCCCCCCGGCGGAGCGAGCACCGGCTCCCGTCGCTGGGCGCGCCGGTCACCGAGTCCCACCACCACGACCACGACGACGACGAGTACGACGACTAGCCCTCGTACGCTCCGGCTGGCGCAGGCCAGCCCGCACCAGTGGACGGAAGACGCGCACCGCTACGTCAGATGTGCTCGACGCGCGCGGCTCGTTCAGGCACAATCCCTCACGCACGCGGTAGAGTTTGAGTATCGAACTCGCCACCGAGGAACGCGCCATGACCCGTTCGGCCAGCGACCAGACTGAGAAGAAGGACCAGCGCTACCAGATCGGCGAGGTCGCCGATCGCACTGGCGTGACCCAGCGCACCCTGCGCTTCTACGAGGAGAAGGGCCTCCTCAATCCCCCTGAGCGCATGGAGGGCGGCTTCCGCCTCTACTCAGAGGAGGACATCCAGCGCATCCAGTACATCCGCCAGCTCCAGCAGTTGCTCGG
>CAYTRA010000024.1:0-14172 GCA_964439675.1 uncultured Dehalococcoidaceae bacterium | reverse complement strand
GCGGACCGGCGCGATCAGCACCGTCCCGCTCCCGATCGAGGCGCCCGCGCCGATCTCGGTGCGGTGCTTCGTGCGGGTCCCTTCATCGTAATTCGCCGTGATCGATCCCGCCGCGTAGTTCACGTCGCTGCCGACCTCGGCGTCGCCAATATAAGAGAAATGACCAACATGCGTCCGCGCGCCCACGCGTGACGCCTTCACCTCCACGTAGTTGCCCAGGTGCACGTCTTCCTCCAGCGTCACGCCGGGGCGCAGGTGGCAGTACGGACCGATCTCCACGCCTCGATGGATCGAGGCCTCCTCGATGGTGCTGCTGCCGATCTGCACCTGGTCCGCGATGTCGCTGTCGCGGATGACGGCGTTGGGCCCCAGGCGGCAGCCGCTGCCCACGCGGGTGCGTCCCAGCAGGTGGACGCCGGGCAGCAGCGTGGTGTCGGGCCCCACCTCCACACCGGCATCGATGTAGGTCGTCGCGGGATCCAGGAGGGTGACGCCCTCCAGCATCACTTTGCGGCGCATGCGGTCGCGCACCACGCGCTCCGCCGCAGCCAGCTGGATGCGGTCGTTGACCTGCTGGACCTCCGCGGCCTCCGTGACCTGGTAGGCGTCCACACCACCGGCCGCCACCGCGCGCCCGATCAGTTCGCCCAGCGCCGTCTCGCCTCGATCGTTGGGGGCCACCTCGGCGAGGGTCTCGAAGAGCCAGGCGGTGTCCGCGGCGTAGAGGCCGGCGTTCACCTCCGGCTGTCCCCGCATGGCGGCCGGCAGGTCGGCCTCCTGCACGATGCCCTGCACGCGCCCGTTACGACGCTGCACGCGCGCGTAGCCCTGCGGATCGTCCAGGTAGGCGGTGAGGAACGCCATCACGTGGCCGGACGCCAGGTGGCGCCCCGCGAGTTCGAGGAGCGTGCGCACGGTCAGCAGCGGCATGTCCGCGTGGGCCACCAGGACGTGGCCCGCGCCGCCGACAGCCTCGCGCGCGGCCATCGTCGCGTCGCCGGTACCCCTCGGTGTGTCTTGCACCACCACGCGTGCCTCGCCCACGGCCTCCGCGATGGCGTCCCGTGAGCCGGGAGAGGCCACGACGACGATGTCTCGGCAGCCGGCGTCCCGCAGGAGGTCACAGACCAGGCGGACCATGGGGACGCCGGCCACGGGGTGTAGGACCTTCGGCAGCGTGGAGCGCATGCGCGTGCCCGGCCCGGCGGCCAGGACCACGGCGGTCCAGCCGTCCAGCGACGCGACCGGGGTGGTCATCGGCGTCGCGAGCGCCGACGAGCCGTTGGGGGGTGTCATGGTGGGCGGAGGCCGTCCCTCTGTGTCTGCGGCAATGGTGCGCGATTGCTGAACGAGGGCCGGGCATGTGCCCGGCAAAAATTGACCACCTATCCTCGCCATTTTACACTCCACCACCATCCAACGACCACTGGCCCGTCACCATCCACAGCGGGGTTCCGCGCACTTGAAAGACCGTCAATCGTGAAGGTCGACGACCTCCGACAGACCTTCCTGGCGTTCTTCGAGGAGCGAGGCCACCGCCGGATCCCCTCGGCGTCTCTCGTGCCGCATGGTGACCCCACGTTGCTCTTCACCACGGCCGGGATGGTGCAGTTCAAGCCCTACTTCATGGGGCTGGAGGACCCGCCCGCACGCCGGCTCACCTCCATCCAGCGCTGCTTTCGCACCACGGACATCGAGGACGTCGGCGACGAGAGCCACCTCACGATGTTCGAGATGCTGGGGAACTTCTCCGTCGGCGACTACTTCAAGGACGAAGCGGTCGACTGGGCGTGGGAGTTCCTGACCGGCGTCCTGAAGATCGACACTGCCCACCTCTGGGCCACCGTCTTCGTGGACGACGACTACGCCCACGACCTGTGGGTGAAGAAGGGTGTGCCGGAGGACCGCATCCTGCGGTACACGGCGGAGCAGGGGAACTGGTGGGGCCCGCCCGGCGACACCGGACCCATGGGCCCGTGCTCGGAGGTCTTCTACGACTGGGGGAAGACCCCCGGCTGCCGCCACTGTGAGGCGGACACGTGCCACCCGGACATCGACTGCGGCCGGTTCCTGGAGATCTGGAACCTGGTCTTTATGACCTACTACCGGGAGGAGGACGGCAGCCAGACCGAACTCCCGGCGGCGAACATCGACACTGGCGCCGGCCTGGAGCGCCTGAACTCCGTGCTGGTGGGCAAGCGCAACGTCTACGAGACGGATGAACTGCGCGACGTGGTCGCGGCGGCGGAGGCGGCCTCCGGCCGCAAGTACGAGCCCGAGGAGAGCCCGGAGGTCGCGTTCGCCCTCCGGGCGATGACGGAGCACAGCCGCGCGCTGGCCTTCCTGGTGACAGACGGTGTGCTCCCCAGCAACGAGGGCCGTGGCTACGTGCTGCGCCGCCTGCTGCGCCGGGCGGTCTACTTCGCGCACAAGATCGGCGTTCGTGAACCGTTCCTCGCGAAGGTGGTGGACGCCGCCATCGACCGGTCGCTCTCGGCGAACCCGGAGCTGGAGCAGCAGCGCGAGTTCATCCTGCGCATCGCCAGCGTCGAGGAGGCCCGCTTCCGGGCGACGCTGGAGCGCGGCCTAGACCTCCTCGATGAAGTCATGGCCCGCGAGCAGGAGTCGCGCCGCATCCCCGGCCGCGACGCCTTCGTCCTGTACGACACGCACGGCCTGCCGCTGGAACTGACCCTCGAAGTCGCGCAGGCCGCCGGCTACGAGGTGGACCGCGAGGGCTTCGAGCGCGAGATGGACGCTCAGCGCGAACGCTCGCGGGGCGAGGACCAGTTCCAGAACCGCGAGGACGACCGCGCGCAGCGCTACGCCGCGCTGGACCTGGACTCGGCGTTCGTGGGCTACACGGCCATCTGGCACGAGTCGCAGGTGATCCACGTCTCGCCCGCCACGCTGGAGGAAGGCGTGGAGGGCGAGGTGGTGCTGGCGGAGACATCTTTCTACCCCGAAGGCGGCGGCCAGGTGGGCGACCAGGGCCTCATCCGCGGCGAGCACGGCATCTTCGAGGTAACCGACACGCAGCGCTTCGGCGGCGCGGTCGTGCACATCGGACGGGTGACTGCCGGCAGCATCTCGGTCGGCGACAGCGCGCATACAGAGGTAAGCGCCGCACGCCGGCTGGACACCGCCCGCAACCACACGGGGACGCACCTACTGCACGCGGCGCTGCGCGCCGTCCTCGGGACGCACGTGCGGCAGGCCGGCTCGTACGTGGGGCCGGACCGGCTGCGCTTCGACTACACGCACCCGGAGGCGCCCTCCGACGAACTGCTGCTCACCATCCAGCGCACCGTGAACGAGAAGGTGCGCGCCAACATTCAGAGCGCCACGTTCGAACTCGACTACGACGAGGCGATGGACCGAGGCGCCATCGCGTTCTTCGAGGACCGCTACACGGAGCGCGTGCGCATGGTGGAGTACTGCGACTCGCGCGGGCTCGACCCAGACCACCAGCACACCACGGAGTGCTACAGCCGCGAACTCTGCGGCGGCACGCACCTGGATACCACGGGGCAGATCGGCACCTTCGTCATCGTCTCGGACTCCTCCATCGGGGCGGGCCTCCGGCGCATCGAGGCCCTCACAGGGGCGTCCGCGGAGGCGTACCTGGAGGAGCGGCTCGCCCTGCTGGATGGCCTGTCGCGCCATTTCCGGGTGCCGGCGCAGGAGGTGCCGGGGCGCGTGGAGGCGCTGGAGCAGTCCCTGGAGGCCGAGCGCAAGCACGCGGAGGAGGCGCGGCGGCGCGCCTCGGCGGGCGCGGCGGACGAACTGGCCGGGCAGGCGGAGGACGTGGCGGGCGTGAAGGTGCTGGTCGCGCGGGTGCAGGCGGACAACGCCGGCGCCATGCGTCCCATGGTGGACCGTCTGCGCCAACAACTTGTCAGCGCATTCATTACGCTGGCAGCGGACATTGACGGCAAACCAAACTTCATCGCAGCCGCAACGGACGACGTGGTCGCCCGAGGGCTGCGCGCAGACGAGGTCGTGAAACTCGCGGCCGGCATCGCCGGGGGTGGCGGTGGCGGTCGGCCCCAGTTGGCGCAAGCCGGGGGACGCGACGCCTCGAAGATCGACGAGGCGCTCAAGGCTGCTCGGGCAGCGGTCGGTGAGCGACTCGAGGAGGCGTAACTCTCCGTGGAGGACTACCTCAACCGGCTCCGAGCGTTCGCCGAGCGCGCGTGGGCATGGCTGCGCCAAGCGACTTCAGATGCCACCGCCTCCATCAGCCGATGGTGGACGGAGCGCCGCGCGCGCCAGACCCACGATGACGATGTAGATGCCGACACGACGCCTCGACGGGGCGCGCGGCGCGACCTGGCGGGCGATGCTGCCGTGGTCACCGCGACCCGCGAGGACGACGTCGCTTCCGTCGTCGGGCGCATCGATACCGCGGACACGCTGGAGGTGGTGCTCGTCGTCCGGCGGGATGCCCGCGCCCTGCGCCGCCCGACCGCCTGGCCGCACATCGCCGCGCACGTCCGTCGGCGGGGCATCGTCCTTGGCGTCGTGTCACCTCGAGGCGACGTGCGCTCGTTCGCACGGGACAACGGGCTCCGCGCCGCGCGTACGCCGGGCGGGCTGCGGCGCAGCGACTACGTCCTGAGTGTCGGCGAGCGGGACTTCACCGTGCCGCCGGTGCCGTGGGGACGCATCGTCCGGGGCGGGATGATCGTGGCGTTCCTCGGCGTGGTGCTCATCGGCGGGTGCTACCAGGTGCCGTCTGCCGAGATCCGCCTGGTGCCGAACTCCTCCGAGTTCACCGCCACAGGCGAGGCGCGTCCAAACGCGATCGTGGATGCGTCAGACATCGAGACAGAGACGATCGTGGCCACCACCTTGCGCCGCACGCTCGTGACGGCCGTGACGACGCCCACCACCGGCCAGGTCGAGGTCGGCGACCTCGCAGCCACGCTCACGCTCCGCTTCTCCAATGCCAGCGGCCAGATGGTGCAGGTGCCGCAGGGCACCCGGGTGGTGGCGGAGGAGGGCGTCGCCTTCCTGACCGACCAGCCCGTGGACGTCCCC
Organism: uncultured Dehalococcoidaceae bacterium; assembly: GCA_964439675.1. Classification (GTDB taxonomy): domain Bacteria; phylum Chloroflexota; class Dehalococcoidia; order UBA2979; family UBA2979; genus W-Chloroflexi-9. The sequence goes on along the minus strand of CAYTRA010000024.1, from coordinate 9,129 downwards.
GCGGACGGCACGGCAGACGTGACGGCCACCGCGGAGGCGCCGGGCATCGCCGGGAACATCGCGACGGGGACCGCCAACACGCCCGAGGGCGTCCCGGAGGCGATCACCGTGACCAACATCACGCCCGGCACCGGCGGCACGAACCGCCTCGCGGCCGGCGTGACGCAGGCGGACGTGGACCGCGTGCGCGCCATCGCGGACGAGGTGCTCAATGGCATCGCCGTCGCCACGCTGGAACTGGCGGTCGCGGAGGAGCAGCTGGGCACGCTGCTGACCTCGTCGGTCACGGCCTCGGTGTTCAGCGAGCAGCCGAGGCAGGCGCTGGACCAGGCGGCGGACGTGCTGGTCGTGGAGTACACCATCATCGCCGCCGGCCTCGTCGTAACGCCGGCACAGGCGGCCGAGTACGGCGAGATGCTGATCCGCGAGCAGTTGCCGCCGGGCCAGGCGCTCCTCCCCGGCTCCGTGACCGCTGAGGTGACCCCTCCCGCCGAGCAGGGTGGCCGCCTGTCGCTCGTGGCCACCGGCCGGGTGGCGGCCCTCGAGGAGATCGCGGCCATCGCGGATCAACTGACGGGCATGTCGCCGGGCGATGCCAGCGCGCTGCTCCAGGACGAACTGGACCTGGAGGCCGCGCCGGAGATCGAGATCAGCCCGAACTTCATCCCATGGCTGTGGTTGCCTCGACGTGCGGACCACATCGAGATCGTGATCGATGGCCCGGAGGCGGAGGAAGAGACCGCTGACGGCGAAGGTGACGGCGAGACGGAAGAGGGCACGGACGGCACCGAGGGCGAGACGCCCGGGGCCACCGAGGCCGTGCCCGGCACCGAGGGCGAGGACGGCGGCGACGCGGCGGCCGCGGATGGTGAAGCGGCCGGTTGAGCCGCTGGCTCGGCGTGGATGCGGGAGAAGCGCGCGTGGGCCTCGCGATCTCCGATCCTGACGGACGCTACGCGCTCCCGCTGGAGGTCGTACCCGCGAACGCGGCATTCCCGGCGATCCGCGCCGTCGCCTCGCGCGAGGAGATCGGGGGCATCGTGCTCGGCATCGCGCGGCTGCCCTCGGGGGACGAGGGCGACGCGGCGCGGATGGCGCGGCGGCTGGGGGAGCGGCTGCGGAAGGCGCTCGACCTGCCCGTAGAATACGAGGACGAGACGCTCACCTCGCAGGCGGCGGAACGCGTGGTTGGCCGCGCGCGCCCCTCGGACGACGTGGCGGCCTCGATGATCCTGCAGCAGTTCCTGGACCGCCGCGCGACGGCGGGCGAGTCGCGCTCCGGAGGCCCGCCGCATGCAGATGCGTGACCCGCAGACGATCGGCGTGCTGGTCTTCGGCGTCATCGTGGCGATCCTCGGCGCGTTCGGCCTCATGCGGGTGGCGGGCACGGACGACGCGGTGGCGGCGGGCATCCGCGAGCGGACGCCCGTGAGCGATGCACTCGTCTCCGTGGAGGGCACGGTGCGCGTCACCATCCAGGAGGGCGCCCTGCCAGCCGAGATCGTGGACCGCCTCGCGGCGGCGGGCGTGGTGGCGGATGCGGAGAGCCTGCGCGCGCTGTTGTACTTCACGGGTACCGGCGGCCAGTTGCGCGCCGGCGAGTACGAGTTCCCCCTGAACACCCCACCTGCCGAGGTCGTCCGGCGCCTGCGCACGGGGCCGGACCTCATCGAGCGCATCACCTTCCGCTCCGGCCTGCGCGTGCAGGAGATCGGGGAGACGCTGGACCGGGAGGGCCTGTTCCCCCTGGAAGAGTGGGACGCGGCCCTGCTCAACGCGGAGCCTCGGGAGTTCATGGGCGGAGAGACGGACTTCCTGGGCTTCCTCATGCCCGGCACCTACGAGATCAAGCCGGAGACCACGGTGGCCGACCTCCTGGAGGCGATGCTCGACCGCTTCGAGGAAGAAGTGACGCCCGAGTTGGTCGCGGACGCGGAGGCCCAGGGCTGGACGCTCTACGAGGTGCTCACCCTCGCCTCGATCGTGGAGCGCGAAGCCGTGCACGACGACGAGAAGCGCGAAGTGGCGGCCGCCTTCCGCAACCGGCTGGAGCAGGGCATGCCTCTGCAGGCGGACCCCACCGTGCAGTTCGCGCTCACCCTCGGTGAGGCGGGGCAGGCGAGCGTGGAGGAGTTCGGGTGGTGGAAGCAGGGGCTCACTGAGATCGACCTGTCGTTGGACTCGCCCTACAACACCTACTACTACCCCGGCATGGTGCCCGGCCCCATCGCCAACCCGGACATCGACTCGATCCGCGCCGTGATCGACCCGGCGCCGGTGGACTACCTCTACTTCGTCGCCTCGCCGGAGTGTGACGGGCGCCACCTCTTCGGCAGCACGCTGGAGGAGCACAACGCCAACGTGGAGTTGTTCCGCGCCTCCTCCTGCGCCGCTGACGGCGAGTAGCGCGCTCCCGTGGCCGCTGCTGGCCCTCGGACGATCGCGCTGCTGGGCCACCCGGTGTCGCATTCGATCTCGCCGCGCTTCCAGCAGGCCGCGCTGGACGCCCTGGGCATCGAGGCGCGCTACGAGGCCTGGGACACGACGCCGGAGAATCTGCGCATCGCCATCGAGCGCCTGCGCTCAGGCGACTTGCTGGGCGCGAACGTGACCGTGCCGCACAAGGTCGCCGCGATGGCCATGGTCGACCGCCCGGACGCCCTCGCGGAGCGTGTGGGCGCCCTCAACACCATCGTGAACCGGAGCGGGGTGCTGGAGGCCACGAACACAGATGTGGCAGGCATCCTGCGGACGTTCCGGGGCGCCGAAGTGCCACTCGAGGGCCAGCGGGTCGCCCTCATCGGCGCGGGTGGCGCGGCGCGCGCCGTGGTCGTGGCGATGCGCAGCGCCAGGGCAGCGCGCGTCACCGTCATCAACCGCTCCCCCGAACGCGCCGCGAGCCTCGCGGCGCTCGCGGGCGAGGACCTCGATCTGCGTTTCGCGCCCCTCGACCCAGCGGACGCGACGATGCAGTCGGCGCTGCGGACCGCCTCGGTGGTGGTGCAGTCGACTTCGGTGGGGATGCGGCACGGGCCGGCCGAGGGCGACTCGCCGGTTCCGGCGGGGCTCGTGGGGCAGGGGCAGGTGGCGTTCGACCTCGTCTACACGCCGGAGGAAACGCCATTCCTGCGCCAGGCCTCGGAGGCGGGGGCGGTCGCCATTGGTGGGTTGGACATGCTCATCCACCAGGGGGCGGAGTCGTTCCGGCTGTGGACGGGTGTGGAACCGCCGCTGGAGGTGATGTTCCACGCCGCGAGGGCGGCCCTGCTGGAGCGAGAGCGCTCGACGTGAACCCGTCCGGCAAGGGACACTGACCCCAGAACCAGCAAGCCCGCCACGCTCAAGGAGCGGAGGACACCAGTGGGGCTCGGCCTGGCCATGGTCATCTGCGTCGCGATCTTCGTGATCGTGGGCTTCATGGTGTTCCAGGCCCGCTTCGCCGCGCGCCACTGGCGTCGCGTCATCGCCGAGGGCGACGCCTCCGCGCTCTCCCAGTTGCTGGACGACACCTTCGAGGCGTGGCGACGCGAGCGTCCTCGACGTGGCACGCCACCCGCGGACTGGCGCGCGCTGCACACGGCGGCGCTGGTGGCCGCGGACCAGGACCGTATCCGCGTGTCGCTCCTCGCGGAGCCGGACGTGCAGGTGGTCGAAGGGCGCCGCGAGGAAGTCTCGTCCGCCTCGGAAGTCGCGGAGCGCGCCGCGGTGCGCATGGTGGAGCGCCTGATGTACGAGGTGCCCCACGTGTCCTTCCAGCACGCCCAGGTGGACGTGCTGACCGAGTTCCGGCAGCCTTCGGGCGCGTCGGAGACGCGCTGCCTCCTCACCACGCGCGTGACGCGCGACCAGGCGGCCTACGCCGGCTGGGAGGACGAGGCGGCCGCGGAGATCCTGGACGAATGGGACACGCGCCGAGCTGCGGGCGACGCCTGGGCGGACCCGGACGCGGACGCCATCATCCACCCGGAGACGGCGCCGGCCGTGCGCGCGGCGGAGGACGCCCTGCGTCCGCGGAGCGAGACGCGCGGCGAACGCAAGGACGATCGGGAAGACGGGGACGCATGAGCGGATTCCGCTGGCTGACGGCCGGTGAGTCGCACGGCAAGGGCCTGGTGGCCGTGGTGGAGGGCATGCCCGCCGGCGTGCCCCTCTCCGAGGACGACATCGCGTCCGACCTCGGACGGCGGCAGCAGGGCTACGGCCGAGGCAAGCGACAGCAGATCGAGACGGACCGCGCCGCGATCATGTCCGGCGTGCGCCACGGCCTCACCATCGGCTCGCCCATCGCCCTCACGATGGTCAACCGGGACTTCGAGAACCAGAACTGGCGCGTCCGCATGGCTACTGAGCCCGTGGACGAAGAGGTCGAGCGCGTCACGCTGCTTCGCCCCGGCCACGCCGATCTGGCCGGCACCCAGAAGTACGGCTTCGATGACGTGCGTCCCATCCTGGAGCGCTCGAGCGCGCGCGAGACGGCCGCACGCGTCGCCGTCGGCGCCGTCGCCCGCGCCCTCATCCGCGAGGTCGCAGGTATCGAGGTGCACTCGCACTCGCTGCAGATCGGCACCGTGCGCGCGAACGTCCCGGACCGCATCGACTGGGCCGCCGTGGACGCCTCGCCGGTACGGGTCGCCGACCGCGCCGCCGAACAGCCGATGATCGACGAGATCGACCGCATCAAGGAAGCGTTGGACACCATCGGTGGTGTCTTCGAGGTGCGCGCGACCAACGTGCCGTTCGGCCTCGGCAGCCACGTGCACTGGGACCGGAAGTTGGACGGCCAACTGGCGCAGGCGATCATGTCGATCAACGCCGTGAAGGGCGTCGAGATCGGCGATGGCATCACCAACGTCGAGAAGCCCGGCTCCGAGGTGCAGGACGTGATCCTGCCGGCTCAGGCCTGGGAGCGGCGGAAGTGGGAGCGCGCCACGAACCGCGCCGGCGGCCTGGAGGCGGGGATGACCAACGGCCAGGACATCGTGGTGCGGGGCTTCATCAAGCCCATCGCCACCGTGCCACGCAGACTGCCGACGGCAGACCTCCTCACCGGCGAGGAGACCACCGCCTTCTACGAGCGCTCGGACGTGGCCGTCGTACCTGCGGCCGGCGTGATCGGCGAGGCGATGGTCGCCATCGTCCTCGCGGGCGCGATCATCGAGAAGTTCGGCGGCGACCATCTGACGGAGATGCGCCGCAACCTCGAGGCGTTTGAGGCGACGGTCGGCCCTCGGGAGCCGCGAGAGTGACCGGCGCGGCGCCACGGCAGATCGTCCTCGTGGGGCTGTCCGGCTCCGGGAAGTCCCGGGTCGGCCAACTGCTTGCGGAACGGCTCGGCTGGCCGTTCGTGGACACGGACGACCTTGTCACGGAGCGCGAGGGGCGCAGCCCCGCCGACCTGATCCCCGAGCGCGGCGAGCCCGCGTTCCGCGAGATCGAGGCCCGCGTGGTCGCGGAGGCGGCTACGCGTGAGCCGGTGGTCATCGCGACGGGCGGCGGCGCGTTCCAGCGCGCGGAGAACCGGCGCGCCCTCGGCCAGCGCGGCTACATCTGCTACCTGGACGCGACGCCCGGCGAAATCGCCCGGCGGCTGCGCGACGACCCGGATGGTCCCACCCGCCCTCTGCTGGGCGAGGACCTGGAGGGCCGCCTGGAGGAACTGAACGCCGAGCGCCGGCCGGCCTACCTGCTGGCCGACCTCTGGGTGCCCGTGCAACTCCCGGACCCGCAGGCAGCGGTGAACCGCATCCTCCGAGGTTGGGCGACCGAAGGCCCCGGCGTGGGCTCGAACACCCGCCGCCTGGAGCGCTTCGCGTCGGAGGTGCCGCCTCGTGGCCCCGCCGCGCTCATCGACACGACCGAGACGCGCTACCCGATCTGGGTGGGCGCGGGGGAACTCTCGCGCCTCGGCGACCGGCTGCGGCAGGTGGGCCTGGAGGGCCGGCGCGTCTTCCTGATCTCGGACGAGAATGTGGCCCCGGCGCACGGGCAGGCCGTGGCGCGGGCGCTGGACGCTGCTGGCACGCCCGGGGCCTCGTACGTCATCCCCGCCGGTGAGGCGTCCAAGTCCGTCCGCATGGCCAACGAGATCTACGCCTGGCTTGCCGCCGAGAAGGCGGAGCGACGTGACGTCATCGTCGCCCTCGGCGGCGGGGTCGTCGGCGACCTCGCCGGGCACGTCGCCGCCACGTACCTCCGAGGCATGCCGTTCGTGCAGTTGCCCACCTCGACGCTCGCGATGAACGACGCGGCCATCGGCGGCAAAGTGGCGGTGGACCTGCCGGCGGGCAAGAACCTGGTGGGTGCGTTCCATCAGCCGAAGGCGGTTATCAGCGACATCGACGCCCTGCGCACGCTCCCGAAGCGCTCCTTCATCGAGGGCTTCGCTGAGGTCATCAAGCACGGCCTCATCCTGGACCCCGTACTGCTGCGGCTGCTGGAGGAGCACGCCGCCGGCCTCTCGTCCGGCGCGCCGGACTGGGACCTGGTGGCGGAAGTGACCGCGCGCTCGGCGCGCGTGAAGGCGCTCGTCGTCTCCAGCGACCCCACGGAGCAGGGGCTGCGGGCCATCCTCAACTACGGCCACACCATCGGCCACGCCATCGAGCAGGCGACCGGCTACCGGGACTACCTCCACGGCGAGGCGGTGGCGGTCGGCATGATGGGGGCCGCGAGGATTGCCGTGGAACTCGGCATGATCGAGCAGGAGATGGCGGACCGGCAGGGCGATCTCATCCGCGCCTTCGGCCTACCCCTCGTCGCGCCGGGGGTGAACGGCACCGTGGTGCTGGACGCCATGCAGCGCGACAAGAAGGTGGAGCAGGGGCGCCAGCGCTTCGTGCTCCTGGAAGCCATCGGCCGCGCGACCGTCCGAGGCGACGTGCCGGCCGACCTCGTCCAGCGCGTCGTCGCAGCCCTCGTGCGGGGTTAGCGGTGCCGGGCGTCTTCGCGCTCATGGGCCCCGGCGGCCAGGCACGCGTCGTGCTGGACGCGGCGCTCGCGGCCGGCATCGACGTCACGGGGCTCCTCGATGACGGCGAGGCGACCGAGTACTTCGGCATCCCCGTCGTCGCCGGTATCGAGGGCTGGCGCGAGCGTCTCGACGGCTCGTTCATCATCGGGATGAGCGACCACCACGAGCGCGTGGAGATCGGACGAGCGATCCTCGAGGCGGGAGCGCAGGTGCTCGCCGTCGTGCATACGGGCGCGTACGTGTCGCCTCAGGCAGAGGTTGGCGCCGGGGCGTGCCTGATGCATGGTGTGACCGTGCACCCTGGCGCGCGCATCGGCGACTTCGCGATCGTGAACGCCAACACCTCGGTGGATCACGACTGCCTGCTGGAGACCGGCGCGCAGATCGGGCCAGGGTGCACGTTCCCCGGGAACGTGACCGTCCGCGAGTTCGCCTCGGTGGGTGCGGGCGTGGCCGCGAGGCCGGGCGTGACCATCGGCCGAGGCGCGGTGGTAGGCGCCGGCGCGGTGCTCACGAAGGACGTCCCGGACGGCGAGACCTGGGTCGGCAACCCGGCCCGCAGGCTGGAGCGGCGCTGATGGTCGGTCGAGGGCGGCAGCGGCAGATCGTGGCCCTCGCGAAGGGGCGCGTGCAGGGGGTCGGCTACCGCGCCTTCTGCGCGCAGGAGGCGAGCCTCCTGGGTGTCGCGGGCTATGCGAAGAACCTGCCGGACGGCCGCGTCGAGGTGCTGGGCGAGGCCGACGAGGGCACGCTGCGCCAATTCGTCGAGCGCCTGCGGGAAGGGCCCACCCTCGCCCGCGTGGACGGCGTGACCTTCCGCTGGGAAGACTTCACGGGCGACTACGTGGGCTTCGAGGCGATCATCTAAGCGCTAGCGCCACCTGAAGCGCCGCAGCACCCGTCCGAAGCCGAAGCCACGTTCCTCGCGATGTTCGCGCTCGGGGTCGCTCGGCGCCTCGGGCTGTGCGGCGTCACCCAGCACCTCGCGCTGGATGCGGTCCGCGAGGGCGAGCGACCGACCGGGGCCGCCCTCCGCGAAGGCCGCGCTCAACTCCTCGGTCTTCACGACCGCGAACAGGTCTTCCTCGTCGACGCCGAAGGGACTCGCGCCGTCCGGGCGCACCTCGATGGTGCGGATGCCCGGAGCCTCGGGGTAGCCCTCGGCGAACACGAGCAGCACCGCGGGGTCGATCCACGAGACGACGGTCGGCAGGAAGGTCGTGGGCACCGCGCGGTCGAGGGTGGACCGGCTGCCGGTGCTGAGCGTGATGGTCGTGGTCGCCTCGCTGCGCTGGACCGCCGAGGCCGTGCGGTACCCCCGTGAGCGCAGCGTCTCCGTGAGCGACGTGATCAGCAGCGACTTCCCCGCGCCGGGCGGCCCCACGATTCGCAGCAGTTCCGGCACCAGCCACCGCCCTTCACCCCTCGATGGTAGAGGTAGGATGCGCGCGACCACACTGGAGGAACGACGATGAGCCGACTCGACCCCCTGGACCCGGCCGCGCTGCCTGCTGACGTCCGCGAGGAGTACGACCACCTCTCCCGCGCGCGCCCACCTCGCGAGAACGGCACGTTCGGCGGGCCCTTCGACACCTGGCTCCGCTCGCCCGAGATGTCGAGGATGCTCCGGCGCTTCGGCGGCTTCGTCTGGGAGCGCACCTCGCTGGACCGGGGCATCGTGGAACTGGCGATCTGCGTCGCCGGCCGCCACTGGCAGGCGAACGTGGAGTGGCGCGCGCACGAGCCCCGCGCAGTCGAGCATGGCATCCCGAAGTCCGTGATGGACGACGTGCTCGCCGGTCGGGCGCCCTCGACGGACCGCGAGGACATCCGCGTGACGGTGGAGATCGCCGAGGCGCTGCTGGAGGGGAAGGCGCTGTCGCAGGCGCTCTACGACCGAGGCATCGCCGAGTTCGGCGAGCGCGGCATGGTGGAACTGGCGGCGACGGTGGGCTACTACACCCTGGTCGCCTTCACCCTCCGCATGTTCGAGGTCGAGCCGGACGGCGAGCGGGTCTTCGCCCGCCCTCCCGAGGCGTAACCGAGGGGATCGAGGTTCGGCAGGGTCAGAAGGCCGGCTGGCGCCGGCCCCCTCTCCCCAACCCTCCCCCGCGGGGGGGGGAGGGGGCCAGAGGAGTCCGCTCGACGCATCGCACGCT
>CAYTRA010000023.1:0-14432 GCA_964439675.1 uncultured Dehalococcoidaceae bacterium | reverse complement strand
ACGACCCGACAGGTCGAGGCGCAAGTAGTCCACCCGGCTCACGGCTCCCTCGGCGTGCATGCTAAGGGTGCATGGGCGTACGCCTGCGTGCACCTCGGCGACTCGTCAGCCCTCGTAGTACGGGCGCAACTCGAACTCCACAGCCCACTGCGCGGGGGTGAAGCCGGCGCGAGCGTAGAACTCGCGGGAGCCCTCGCTGGGCCAGAGGAGGAGCAACTCCAGGTCGGCGCCCAGGCCCCAGGCCTTCACCCACTCGATGAGGGTGCCGCCGACGCCCCGGCCCCGCCACGCGGGCCTCGTGTAGACGTTGGTGACGTAGCCCCAGCGGTCGATGACCTTGCCGGGCTTCGGCACCTTCTCCACGAGGTTGACAAAGACATGGGAGACCGGCTCCCGGTCCACCTCGGCGAGCCAGACGGTCCAGGTGCCCAGCGCAAGCCGGTGCGTCATCCAGCGCTCGCACGCGCGGAGGAATGCCTCGCGCTCCTGCGTCTCCGCGAGGCCGGGCCGCTCCTCCACCTCGTAGTCCCAGCGCATGCGCGCCAGCGCCGGCACGTCGTCCATGCAGGCGGGGCGGTAGCGGACGGAGGGCGGAGGCTGCTCGCTCACGCCGGCAGTGTGTCACGGCCAGCGCGGCGCCGCCCCTCGCCCGCCCTCGATGCGCCTCAGTCGACGCGGGCCGTGCGCAGGCGCAGGCTGTTGGCCATCACGGAGACGCTGGAGAGCGCCATGGCGGCCGCGGCCACGATGGGATTGAGGAACCCCTCGTGCCCGAAGATCGGCTGCAGGACCCGAGGCACCTCGTGCACGTCCAGCACCTGCTGGAACACGAACCAGCCGAGGCCGGCGGCCACCGGGATCAGCACCACGTTGTAGCCAAAGGCCCAGCCCAGGTTCTGCCACATCGTCCGCATGGTCGCGCGCGACAGTGCGATGGCCTGCGCGACACCTCGGAGGTCGGCGCGCATCAGCGTGACGGGCGCAGCCTCCATCGCGATGTCCGTGCCACCGCCGATGGCGATGCCCACGTCGGCCGCGGCCAGCGCGGGGGCGTCGTTGATGCCGTCGCCCACCATGGCCACCACGCGCCCGCGCTCCTGCAGCGAGCGCACCACCGAGGCCTTCTCGTCCGGCTTCACGTTGGCACGCACCTCGTCGATGCCGACCTGCGCGGCCACTGCCTGCGCGGTCTTCTCCGCATCGCCGGTCAGCATCACCACGTGCAGGCCCAGCGCCTTCAGCCTCGCGATGCCCTCGATGGCGGAGGCGCGCACCTGGTCCGCGACGGTGATGACACCGGCCGGCGTCCCGTCCACGGCCACGAGGAGCGCGGTCTCGCCGCGCCCCTGCGCCTGGTCCGCCTCGAAGGCCAGGCGCATGCCGCCTCGAGTCGTCCCGTCGATGCCGTGGCCGGCCAGCAGGTCCGCGTTGCCGACGAGCACGGCCCGCTTCGCGCCATCGAGGGGTACCGACGCCTCGATGCCTCGGCCGGCGTCCTCCTTGAAGGTGAGGGGCCACTCGAGGTTGAGGGCGCGCCGCTCCGCCTCGCGGACGATCGCCTCGCCGTAGGGGTGTTCCGAGCCGCGCTCGGCGGAGGCGACGAGCCGGACGAGGGCGTCCGCGTCCACGGGCGCGTCCGGCACCAGCACCACGGACACCACCTCCGGGCGGCCCTCCGTGATGGTGCCGGTCTTGTCGAGGACCACCGTCTCTACGTCTCGCGCCTGTTGGAGCGCCTCGGCGTTGCGGATGAGGACCCCGGCGCGCGCGGCGCGACCGAGGCCCACCATCACCGCGGTCGGCGTCGCGAGGCCCAGGGCGCACGGGCAGGCGATGATCAGCACTGTGACGGCGTTGATGAACCCGAGCGTCAGCGCGGGCTCCGGACCGAACAGCCACCAGCCGAGGAACGTCAGCAGGGCGATGACCAGCACCGCCGGGACGAACACCGAGGCGATGCGGTCCGCCAGCGCCTGGATCGGCGCCTTGGAGGTCTGCGCCTCCTCCACCAGCCGGATGATGCGCGAGAGCGCTGAGTCAGCCCCAACCGCCGTCGCGCGGATGCGGATCAGGCCGCTGGTGTTCATGGTCGCGCCGAAGACGGCGTCGCCCGGCTCCTTGGAAACGGGCACGGACTCCCCCGTCAGCATCGACTCGTCGACGGCCGACTGGCCCTCGATGACCTCGCCGTCCACGGGGATCTGCTCGCTGGGGCGCACGAGGACGACGTCGCCGTTCTGCACGGCGCGCACGGGGATCTCGTACTCCTCGCCGTCCTCGATGACGCGGGCCAGGTGCGGCCGGAGGTCGAGCAGCGCCCGCACGGCGGAGGAGGTCTGGCCCTTCGCGCGCGCCTCCAGCCACCTCCCGAGGAGCACGAGGCCGATGATGGCCGCGGACGCCTCGTAGTAGACGTGCGGCTCCGCGCCGTGGATGCCCTCCAGCAGGCCGGGCCAGAAGGTGGCGATCACGGAGTAGCCGAACGCGGCGGACGTACCGACGGCGATGAGCGTGTTCATATCGCTCACGCCGTGGCGCGCGGCCTTCCACGCGCCTCGATAGAACTGCGCGCCGGCCCAGACCTGAACGGGGAGCGTGGCCAGGAACATCAGCGGGTTCACCACCCGCAGCGGCACGTCCTTCGCCCAGCCGATCTCGATGCCGGTGAAGGCGTCGCCATCGCGGAGCAGCATCCACGCCATCTCCACGGCCGCGACCACCAGGGCGAACACCATGCGGTTGCGGAGCCCTCGCTCTTCCGCGCGGCGCTCGCGCTCCAGGGCGTCGCGCGCCTCGTCCTCGTCCTGGTCCGCGCCGGGGAGGACCAGGTCGTAGCCGGCGCGGTCCACGGCGGAGCGCAACGCGTCCAGGTCCAGCGCGCCGCTGGCCTCCACGGTCGCCTGCTCCGTCGCCAGGTTCACGGATGCCTTCGCGATCCCCGGGACGCCGTCCAACGCGCGCTCCACGCGCCGCACGCAGGAGGCGCAGGTCATGCCGCGCACGCCGAAGCGCACACGCTCGCCGGGACTCGTCGGCGCCGTCTCGGTGGTCATCTCGATCAGGTCCTCGTCCGAAGCGCCCTCATCCGAGGGCTAGCGATCCTTCATTGCGTACAGTTCGATGAGTTCGCCGAAGACTTCCTCCTGGCGCCCTTCACCCACGGCCTCCAGCACGCAGTGGTGCAGGTGGCCGTCCAGGATGCGCGACTCCGCCTTCTCGATGCCCCGGCGCACCGCGTACATCTGCTTGAGGACGTCCACGCAGTAGGTGTCGTCCTCGATCATGCGGCGCACCGCGGCCAGGTGGCCCTCGACGTATGCGAGGCGCTTCAGTACGTCGGCCTTGCTCTCGCCGTCCATGCGCGACTCCTCCGGCGCCTGCCGTTGCGGCATGGCTACGCCTTCGATGCGAACGCCGCCTCGACGGGCTGGCCCCACGGCATCTCGATCGTCTGGACATCCACGTCGTAGCCCGGCTTCAGCGCGCGCAGACGTTCGCCCGCGCCCGGCTGCACCAGCAGGTGGTGGTCACAGCACGAACCCAGGTCCTGCTCGGCCTTGGAGCGGTCGTAGGTGTAGTGCTCGGTGGTGCTGCCGCACGGGCAGTTGTAGGTGATGGAGGCGCCCTCCGCGGACTTCTCCACCGTGTACTGCGGCGCGAACGCCTTTGGGGCCGCCTCGAACGTCACGTTCGTGCTCCCAGCGCCGGTGGCGCGCAGCGGCTCGGCGGGGCCGAGCGGGTAGCCCTCGGCGGCGAGGGCCTCCGAGAGGCGGTCGAGCACGGCTCCCTGCGCGAGGTCCACGGCGAAGGACCTGGTGTCGGGGTCACCGTCCAGGAAGCGCGCGCCCTCCACGCCCTCCACGGTCTGCCTGATGGTGGCGATGCAGTGGTCGCAGGTCACGTCCGGGGCGAACAGGGTCATCTGGGGCATTGCTGGTCTCCTCCGCTTCGGTGGTCATCCTAGCATACCCCTACCCCGGGGGTAGGGGTTGCAGCGTGGCGACCTCGACGGGCGCGGGGTTCGAGGGGTTCATGCACCGGGTGGGCGGAAGTGCTTACCGTGGGTGCCGAGGCAGCGGGCACGGATCCGCGCGCTGGGGTGAGCGAGGAGGGGGATCGAGTGCGCTGGCGCCGCCTACCCACCCCCTACACCTTCCATGAGCGCTGGCGGTTCCGGAACCAGCGGGCGACCAACCACCCCCGCACCTCCTACCAGACCCGCGTCTGGGGGACGCGTTCGCAGCGCTGGTTCTACGTGGACGGCATGCTCTCCGCGATCGTGGACGTGGCGCTGGTCCAGTTCCTCTCGGTCTACGCCATCGCGCTGGGCGCCACGGACGCCGAGGTAGGACTGCTCTCGATTGCTGCGGGGCTGGCGGGGTTCCTCGCGCTGGTGCCCGGGGCACGGGTCGCGGAGCTGACCAACTCGCGCAAGTGGGTCGTCCTGCTCGCCGGCGGCGGGCTGGGACGCATCGCGATCCTGCTCACCGCCCTGGCGCCGACCTTCGTCCGCTCGCCGCACGACGCGGTCTACCTGCTGGTGGCGCTGGCCTTCGTGCGGTCGTTCGTCATCAACGTCTCGCACGCTTCCTGGGTGTCGCTGCTGGCGGACATCATCCCGCTGGACCTGCGCCGCTTTTATGTCGCCCAGCGCATGCTCGCGATGACGGTGGCGGGGGCCCTCGCGGCGCCGATCCTCGGCTTCACCATCCGCGCGATCGGTGGCGTGGAGGGCTACCAGTGGGCGTTCGGGCTGTCGTTCGGGGTGGGCCTCGCAGCGTGGTACGCGTACTTCCGCATCGAGGAGCCGGCGCGTCCAGCGCGCTCCGAACGCCCGCGGGGCTCCACGGCGGGAATGCTCCGTGACCGGCCGTTCATCCGCTATCTGCTGACGTTGCTGGTGCTGAACTCGACGACGATGGTGGTCGGCCCGTTCTTCCTCGCCTACTTCGTGCGTGACCTCGGCGGGTCGGTCTCAGACGTGGGGCTGATGGCGACGCTGGAGCAGTCGCTGGCGGTTGGCGCGCAGTTCCTGCTGGGGATGTGGGTGACCCGCTTCGCCACCGAGCGGCTGTTCAAGATGTCGCTGTTCCTGCCGGCGGTGATCCCGGCGATCTGGCTCGTGGTGCAGGAACCGTGGCAGGCCGCGTTTCCCTTCGCGATCGGGGGCCTTGCCTGGGCGGTCTACAACGTGGCGCTGTTCAACCTGCTGATGGAGTACGCACCGAACGCAAACATCCCTCGCTATGCGGCGATGCAGCAGACGGTGATCTTCTTCGCGAACCTCATTGGCCCGCTGATCGGAACGTTGGTGGTGGCAGCATGGGGCATCCGAGCGGCGATGGTGATCTCCGCCATCGGCCGCCTGTCCGCGGCCTTCATCATGTTCGTGCCGCTGCGCTGGATCCCGGCGTTGCCACCCGTCGTCATCGGCCCGTCCCCCATCGATGCCGGTCCTCCGCCGCCGCCGACCCCGCCGCCGAGCGCGGACGACGCATCGAGCGATGGTGCGACGCCGGAGCCGCCAGAGCCAGAGCCGCAATCAGAGCCAGAGCCCCAGCCAGAGCCGGAAGTCGCGCCTGCGCCGGAAGCGGAGCCGGAACCGCGGCGCGCCTCGGATGGCCCGTAGGCAGAGCCGGGAGCATCATTCCGTCTCCGTTGACGCTGGCGGATTGCTTCCGCGCTGCCCTGCCGAGATGTAGATGTCGACTTCCGGTACCCCCGCGCCACAGGACACACCCGAGCGGGGGCCCGGGGTGGAGCCGGGCCTGCCGCCAATCATCGGCGGGCCGTTCGTCTCACTGCGTCAGCGCGACTTCCGACTGCTGTGGTTCAGCACCGTGGCGACGGGGTTCGGCCAGTGGGGCCAGCAGATCGGGCTCAACTGGCTGGTCTTCCTCCTCACCGGCTCCGCGGTGCAACTGGGCGCGGTGTCCTTCTTCGGGGGGATCATCTCGCTGGTGCTCACGCCGTACGCGGGCGTGCTGGCGGACCGCTACTCCCGGCGCATGATCATCCTCATCGCCACCGTGCTGGGCGCGGTGCAGGCCGCCGGCCTCGCCGCGCTGGTGCTCACGGACGTGGTCCAAGTCTGGCATGCGTACGTGTTCGCCGTGTTCGCCGCAGTCACGCAGGCGATGAACCAGCCGGCGAGGCAGGCCTACGTCAACGACGTCTCCACCCCGGAGACGCTGCCGAACGCGATCGCCCTCAACTCCATCGCCCAGAACGCCTCGCGGATCGTGGGCCCGCCGCTGGCGGGGCTGATCGCGGGCTGGAACGTGGGCGCGGCCTTCGTCTTCGTCGCGGTCATCCGAGGGGTAGCCTCGATCCTCACGATGCGCCTCAGCGCGCGGGAGCAGTCCACGACGGACGGCCGGGGGAACCCACTCCGCCTCATCATCGGCGGGTTCGACTACCTGTTCCGGGAGGGCAACCTGCGGCTCCTGCTGGTGGTGAACGCCCTCACGGCGTTGTTCGTGTACCCGTACGTCTCGTTCATGCCGGTCTTCGCGGAGGAGGTCTTCGGTGGCGGCTCCAGCACCTACGGCATCCTGGTCTCGATGATCGCCGTCGGCTCGATCATCGGGCTGTTCGGCCTGGCGTGGCTGCCCAACCTGCGACGTCGAGGGCTCCTGATGCTGATTGGCTTCGTCGGGTACACGGTGCTGCTGATCGCGTTCACGCAGTCGCCGGTCCTGGTGCTCGCCATGCTCTCGCTGGCCGTGGCGGGGCTGTTCTTCGGCGTCGCGTCCGCCCTCAACAACACGCTCTTCCAGGTGCTGGTGCGGAACGACATGCGCGGCCGGGGCATGGCGGTACTACAACTGGCGGGCGGCCTCTCGCCCATCGGAGCGCTGTCCATGGGCTTCCTCATCGAGGCGGTGGGCATCCGTGTCGGTGTCGCCTCGCACATCGCGGTGGCGTGCGTGGGCATGGTGCTGGTGCTGGCCTTCGGGCGGACGATCCGCAACCTGTAGGACCAGCCTGGCGGCCGAAGCGCTCCGGCTAGACAGCAACGCCGATAATGGCTCGCAGTCGCCGCGACGCCAGCCCTCATTCGGCGCGCGGACGAAGCCGAGAGCGCGCACGCATGGCCGCGGTCACGCAGCCCACCGCTCCGCCCGAGGCCCCGCGCAAGCCGGGGCCGTTCCTGTCGCTCCGCAACCGGGACTTCCGCTGGCTCTGGATCAGCACGGTGGCCGTGGGCTTCGGGCAGTGGGGGCAGCAGATCGCCCTCGGCATCCTGGTCTACAACCTCACGGACTCCGCCGTGCAACTGGGAGGCGTCACCACGGCCAGCGGGGTGGTGTCGCTGGGGCTGACGCCGTTCGCGGGGCTGCTGGCGGACCGCTACTCCCGTCGAGGGATCATGGTGATCTCCACGTTCCTCGGCGCCGTGCAGGCGGCGGCGCTGGCGGTGCTGGTGCTCGCCGGCCTGGTGGAGGTCTGGCACGCCTATGCCTTCGCCGTCATCACGGCGCTCACGCAGGCGGTCAACCAACCGGCGAGGCAGGCCTACGTGAACGACGTCTCCACGCCGGAGACGCTGGCGAACGCCATCTCGCTTAACTCGATCGCCCAGAACGTCTCGCGCATCGCGGGGCCGCCGCTCGCGGGCTACCTCGCCGTCCTCAACGTGGGCGCGGCCTTCCTCTTCGTCGCCGGCATCCGAGGCGTCGCGACGCTGGCGACGATGGCGATGAGCCAGCGCCCGCAGGAGAGCGTGGCGGGCGGGCGCAATCCCCTGAAGCAGATCCTGGACGGCTTCGCCTACCTGCTGCGTGAGCCGCGGCTGCGCCTGCTGCTGCTGGTGAACGCCACGCCCTCGCTGCTGGTGTACCCGTACATGTCGATGATGCCGGTCTTCGCGGACGAGGTCTTCGACGAGCCGGCGGCGTACGGCTTCCTGGTCGCGATGATCGCGGTGGGCTCGGTGATCGGGCTGTTTGGCCTCGCGTGGTTCGGGGACATCTCGTGCAAGACGCAGGTGATGCTGATCGGGTTCCTCGCGTACTTCGTGCTCCTCCTCGGGTTCACGCGGACGGACGTGCTGGCGGTTGGCCTGGGCATCCTCATTGCCGCGGGCGTCTTCCATGGCGTGGCGCTGGCGCTGAACAACACGGTCTTCCAGATGGAACTGCGCCCGGACATGCGAGGGCGAGGCATGGCCGCCTGGCAGATCGGGTTCGGCCTGATGCCGCTGGGAGGGCTCCCCATGGGCCTGATGGTGGACCACTTCGGCATCCAGGACGGCGTCGCCATCGAGATGGCGGCGTGCCTCGCGGTGTTCGCGCTCATCGTGGTCCTCGGCCGCCCGCTGCGTCGCGCGCCGTAGGCGAGCGCGAGGGCGGTATGCTGCCGCCGTGAGCCTCGTACATGCCGTCTACCACCCCGGCACGCCCGGACCGGACCCGGTGCCGACCGTGGTCGCCATCCACGGGCATGGCGCCAACGGGTTCGACCTGCTGAGCCTGGGCCCGTACGTGGCCGCCGGCCGCGTCCTGCTGCTGTGCCCGGAGGCCGAGTTCGTCCTGCAGCCTGGTCTGCTCTCCTTCACCTGGTTCGAGTCCGCGCCACCGCAGCGCCGCTCCGAGCGAGAGTTCGAGCGCGTCTCGGGGCTCCTCGACGAGTTCATCACGGAGGCGGTGCCGCGCTACGGGGGCGACCCCAGCCGCACGGTGCTCCTGGGCTTCTCGCAGGGTGGAACGCTCGCCTACCGCCTGGGCCTGGCCTCGCCGGAGCGGTTCCGAGGGGTCGCCGCGCTCTCGACGTGGCTTCCGGAGGAGGCGGAGTCCCACGCCACCCGGGGCCAGCCGCTGGCCTCGCTCCCTCTGCTGGTGCAGCACGGTACCGAGGACCCACTCATCGCCGTCGACCGTGCTCGTGACTCTCGCGACCGCCTCACGGGGCTCGGGCTGACGCCGGATTACCGCGAGTACCCGATGGCCCACGAGATCCGTCCGGAGAGCCTGCGCGACCTGTCCGAGTGGCTTGAGCGCGTCCTTGACCTCCCACCCGTCGGCGAGGGCTAGCAAAGCCGCGCCATCCCCTAGACTGCCCACGCCACCCGGACGCCGGAAGCATCGCTCGCGCCGGGATCGCGATGGAGGAGGGGAACCGTGACCGTCTCGACCACCAACTACCTGGACGACATGAAGGCCTGCGCGGAGGCGATTGGCCTCGGCGCCTCGGAGTACGTCCAGCCAGAGGATCGCTGGGTGAACCTCAACGGCATCGACTTCCACTACCTGGACTGGGGAAACAGCCACCTGCCGCCGCTGGTGCTGCTGCACGGCGGGTCGCTCACGGCGCACACATGGGACATGGCGTGCCTGCTGCTGCGGGACAAGTACCACTGCATCGCGCTGGACCAGCGAGGCCACGGCGACACGGGGTGGACGCCGGAGGAGCAACTCGGAGACAACAACCAGGACCTGATGCGGCAGGACACGGAAGCCTTCCTGGACTACCTGGCCTACCCGCGGGTCATCCTCTGCGGGATGTCCATGGGCGGGATGAACGCGCTGCGGTACGCCCCCGCTCACCCCAACCGGCTCTACCGCCTCGTGATCGTGGACATCGCTCCGGTCACCATGCAGGAGGGCCTGGTGGAGATGGAGGCGTTCCGTCGCGAGACGGAGACCATGCGCCGCTTCGAGGACTTCCTGGAGCGCGCGGTGAAGTTCAACCCGCAGCGGAAGCCGGAGCACCTCAAGTACTCGCTGCTGCACTCGCTGAAGCAGGTGGAGGACGGCTGGACCTGGAAGCAGGACCACCGCCCCCGCCCGGAGACCACCCCACCCACCGAGGAGGAGGCGAAGCAGCGCATGCAGGAGGCGCGCAAGGCGCGCGCCGAGTCGCTGTGGGCGGACGTGAAGGCGATCACCACGCCCACGCTGCTGATGCGCGGCGCGATCTCCAAGATCCTGTCGGAGGACGCGGCGAACGAGATGGTCGCGGGCATGCATGACGCGGAGCAGGTGGTCATCCCGGGCGCCGGCCACTCGGTGCAGGGCGACAATCCGAGGGCGTTCGCGGAGGAGTTGGACGCCTTCATCCAGCGCCGCGGGCTCGCATAGGGAGCGAACAGCGCCCCGTTACGCCTCGATGTCCGGGCTCGCGCCGTTGGCGCCGTTGACCGCTGCGAGTCCGGGCACGTCGTCCTCGCGGACCAGGAGGCGGCGCGCGGGGTAGGCGAGGACGATGCCCTCACTGCGGTAGGCCGCATGGATGCGCTTCACCAGTTCGTGCCGCAGCCCGAACGAGTCGATCCAGGTCAGGGCGCGCATCTTCAGCAGCACCTCGATGCCGGAGTCACCGAACGCGGTGAAGGAGCAGACGGAGTCGTGGTCCTTGAGGGCGGTCTCCCACTCCTCCTTGAGCGCCCCCATCACCTCCCGCGAGACGCGCTCGACGTGCTCCAGGTCTGACTCGTAGGCCACGGTCACGGTGGTGCTCGCGTCACCCTCGAGGCTGGTCAGGGAGTAGTTCGTGACGGTGGAGTCCGCGAGCGTGGAGTTGGGGACGATGACCACGTTGTTGTCGAATGAGCGGATGCGCGTGGCGCGCCAGCCGATGTCGTCCACGAACCCCGTGGGCCCACCATCGATGGCGACCCAGTCGCCGATGCGGATCGAAGCGTCCGAGAGCATGTAGGACGAGGCGAAGACGTTGGCCAGCAGCGGCTGCAGCGCCAGCGCCACTGCCAGGCCACCGATGCCGAGCCCCGCCAGCAGCGGGCTGATCGAGACGCCCAGCGTGTCCAGCACCACAAGCGCGGCGGAGGCGAAGAGGAGGAGCGTGACACCTCGACGGATGAGGGGGATGGAGCCCGGGTGGAGGCGGCCGGTCCCGCCGGGCTTCGCGGCCTGCCAGTTCAGCAACTCCACCAGCACGCGCCGCAGCGCCACGGCGACCACGATCACGCTGAAGGCGATGGCGGCCTTGCGGACCTCGCTGGCGTGCTGCTGCCCGTAGGAGAGGGTGCCGATGCCGATGGCGAGGCCCCAGATAGCGACCAGCAGCACGAACGGACGGCGGAGCCGCTCCGCAATGCGGTCGTCCAACTGGGATTCCGTGGAACGGGTGAAGAAGTGCACGCTGCGCGTGATGAGGGACGCGAACAGCGCTGCGATCACGATGACCGCAACCACGATGCCTGCTGCGAGCGCCGTCTCCAGCCACTCGTCGCGTGTCAGCCCAAACAAAGACTCATCCACCGGGGGCATCCTACCGGACGATTGCAGAGAACCCAACCCGCGTTGCAATCCTCTATACTGCCCGCCATGTTCGACACCATTGGCCGCACCTTTTCGCTCATCAAGCAGTCATGGCACGTCCTCATGGAGGATCGCCGCCTGATCCTGCTCCCGGTCATGGCCGCCGTGGCGCTCATCGTCGTGGCCGGCGCCGCCGCGGGACTGGCCGCGGCCAGCGGCACACTGGACCGGCTGGACGCCGCCGCAGGCGGTGGGCAGGCGTCGGCGGCGCCAGTGGACATCGCCCTCGGCATCGTGCTGCTCGGTGCGTCGTACTTCATCGTGATGTTCTTCAACGCCGCCCTGATCGCCACAGCCATGGAGCGCCTGCGAGGGCGCCCGCAAGGCATCGGCTACGGCATCTCCACCGCGGCGGGTCACATCCCGGCCATCCTCGGCTGGGCGCTCATCGCCGCGACAGTGGGGCTGATCCTGAACGCCATCCGCGACCGCACGGACAACTTCCTCGGGCAGATCGCCGTGAGCCTTGTCGGTGGCGTGTGGGCGTACATGACGTTCTTCGTGATCCCGGTGATGGTGGTGGAGAACCTGGGCCCGATCGCCGCGATCAAGCGCTCCGGTGCGCTCCTCAAGGAGACGTGGGGACAGCAGTTCGCGGCGAACTTCTCGTTCGCGTTCATCTACATCGCGGCGGTGATCGTGGCCGTGATCCCGGCTGCCCTGCTCTTCGGGGTCTCGCCGATCCTGGGCTTCCTGGTGGGCGTGCCGCTGGTGGCGCTGGCCATGGGCACGGTGCAGGCGCTGGAGGGCATCTTCAAGGCCGCCCTCTACGACTTCGCCGTCGGCTCCACGCCGCACGGCTTCGACCAGTCCACGCTGCGCTCCGCCTACCGCGCCCTGTAGCACGTACCCCGCACTGCCGGGGCGCTACTCCCTTCGAGGCCGCTCGTATTGGGCGGCCTCGAAGTCTTCGGGCGTGTCCACATCGATGAATGACCGGCCCTCCGGGTCGGCGTGCCGCCACTCGTCCTCGGGCAGGCGCACCATGCCGAGGTCCGCCGCGACGGCCATCGGTGCGCGGTCGCCGGCGGCGAGGTGCGCGCGGATCACCTCGAGCGCGTCGCGGGCGAAGGCGGAGCACAGCGGCTGGGGGCGTCCTCCCGCGATGGGGAGCACCCAGCGCGCCCCCTCCCGCACGCGGTCGGCGAGCAGGCGCAACAACGAGGGCTGCAGGAACGGGTGGTCCACCCCGACCACGATCGCGATCGGCGCGCTCGCCGCCTCGAGGCCGGTGCCCATCCCATAGAGGGGGCCCTGGCCCTCCTCGGCGTCCTGCACGACGACGAGGCTGCCGGAGGGCTGCACGAGCGGGAGCGCCTGCCCGGGCGCACGCACGACGACCACCTCGTCCGCCACCTCGCCGAGCGCGCTCACGGTACGCTCGAGGAGCGATGCACCATCGAGGACGAGCGACGCCTTGTCCTGCCCCATGCGGCTGGAGCGCCCGCCGGCCAGCACGATCCCGGAAACGTCAGGCATCCATCTCTCCGTTCGCGCTCCGTGCACACGAACGTGTCACCTCGCGCCTAGGATCGTACGTGGAGGGGTACATGGCCCAGTCCGGAATACCGTCCGTCACGCCCCTGTGGGACGCGCTCGCCCTGTCCGAGGGCGAGCCCGGTGCGCCAGTCGCCGTCGCGATCGTGGGCGGCGGCGGGAAGACCTCGCTCGCGTACCGGCTCGGACGCGAGGCGACGGCGCGGGGCATGCACTCGATCGTGACGGGCACCGCGCGCTTCACCCGCCTGGAACCGATGCCGCCGCTACTGCGCGGTCCGGCGGCCGACGCGCACGAGGCGGTCACCGTGCACTGGGCCGCGATGACAGAGCCGGACTGCGTGGTTGTCGCCGGCGACCGTGAGCAACCGGCCGGCCGCCTGGACCCGCTCGGCCCGGAGGACGTCGCTCGCCTCGTGGCCCTCGACGGCGCGGGCCTGATCGCCATCGAGGCGGACGGCAGCAAGATGCGCCCGTTCAAGGCGCCGGCGGAGCATGAGCCGGTAATCCCGCCATGCGCCACGCACGTCGTGGCCGTCGTCGGCGCGGATGCCCTCGACGCCCCGCTCGACGAGGAGCACGTGCACCGCCCGGAGCGCGTGCGCGAGATCCTGGGCCAGCACCGGATCCGCTCTGTGGAGGCGGGCGCCACCTGCGACGCCGACCTCATCGCCGCTGTGCTCGCCCACGAGGAGGGCGGGCGCAAGGGCGTCGAGGCGCGTTCGTTCTCGGTGCTCGTCAACAAGGCCGACATCGACCTCGACGCCGCGGTACGCCTCGCGCGGGCGGTGCATCGCGCCGGCGTGGAGCGCGTGGTGATCGCCGCGCTGCGCGAGGAGGGCAACCCCGTGCGCGAGGTGCTGGTGTGACGACGGGGCAACGAGGCCGAGCGGGGGAAGGAGACGAAGGTGGTTGAGATGACCGAACTGGACGAGTTCCGCCAGGCGAAGGACGAGTTCTTCAAGACCGATCCCGGCTCACCGATCCCGCCCGACGAGCGCGAGGCCTTCTCCGGCCTCCCCTACTACCCGCCTCGCGAGGACCTGGTGTTCGAGTTGCACCCCGTCCCCTTCGAGAACCCGGAGACCGTTATCCTGGAGACCTCGGACGGCGCGGCCCGCGAGTACGAACGCTGGGCGCGCCTCTCCTTCGAGGTGGACGGCCAGCCCGCCTCGCTGGCCCTCTACCGAGACGAGGAGGACGGCGACCTCTTCCTCCCCTTCCAGGACGAGACGAGCGGCCGCGACACGTACGGCGCGGGGCGCTACCTGGAGGTCCCCGTGCTGGAGTTCACGGAGGACGGGGAGCCATTGCAGGTGCTGCTGGACTTCAACTACGCCCACCACCCGTTCTGCGCCTACAACCCGAACTACTCCTGCCCGCTGCCTCCGGCGGAGAACCGGCTGTCAGTCGCGATCGAGGCGGGCGAGCGCAACCCGTAGGCCCCCCGCCCGTCCGGGGTTCGGATGCGTCCCGGAGCTTCGAGCCGTACCGGGATCCCCTGGAGGGCGTTGCGTGTTCGGCGTTCCCGCCTCCTGGGGACGGCCGCCCTCGATGCGTGCGTCGCACCCCGGTCGTTCGAGGGCCATGAGGGCGCAGCACGCTGCGCCCCTACGAGAGAGTCGGGAGGTCCGCCGTCAGCTTTCCGGCCCC
>CAYTRA010000022.1:0-14544 GCA_964439675.1 uncultured Dehalococcoidaceae bacterium | reverse complement strand
CCTCAAGCCAGGCGAGGTCGAAGTCCGCGAACGTCTCGATGACGGCGTGGGCGCCGGGCTGGGGGTCAGCCGGGAGGGAGCCCTGGCGCGTCTGCACCACCCACATGCCGGCTGCCGAGGCGGACGCCACGCCGTGCACGGAGTCCTCGATCGCGAGGCAGTGGCGAGGCTCCACGCCCAGCAGCGCGGCGGTGTGGAGGTAGATGTCCGGATGCGGCTTCGGGTGCACCACCTCGTCGCGGGTCACGATGAGCGGGAAGAGGTCCGTGAGGCCGGTGGCGCGCAGCGTGGGCACCACCCACTCCTGCTTGGACATGGAGGCCACGGCCACGCGGAGGCCTCGACGGTGGATGGCGCGCACCACGGCGTCAGCACCGGCCATGGCCGGGGACGGGCCGTGCAGCAGGAGGTCGACCACCTCCGGCGTGTAGCGCTCGTAGAACTCGGCGCGCGGGATGCTGTAGGTGCGCTCGATCCACTCGCTGTAGGACTCCGCGCCACCGCCGACGAAGCGCACGTACTGGTCCAACGGGATCTCCGCGGGTGCCACCACGCGCCGCGAGGCCTCCAGGTGCACCGGTTCCGTATCCGCCAGCACGCCATCGAGGTCAAAGATGACCGCCTCGATGGGGGCGACCGGTACTGTCGAGGGAGTAGACGGGCTCAGGGTCACGCTCCAGCCACCTCCGCCGATCCTCGTGCGCCTTCCGTGCGCTCGATGTCGCGTTTGAGGTTCCACAGCAGGTCGCGCAGCACCTGGATGCGCTGACCGCGGTGGAGCAACGTCTCCAGGGCCCCGCCGAGGAGGCCCCCCGCGGGACGATAGACCACCTCGAGCGTCACGTGGCACTCCCGCGCGCCCTCCGAGTGCAGCCCCCAGTGCAGCGCGTCCACCGTGCCGCCCTCGTCCATCCGGTACGCCACCTCGCGAGCATCGTCGGAGGCGACACGACGCAGCGAGGCAGCCTCCTGCCGGCCGGGCAGGTTGAGGACGAACGAGGCGCCCTCGCTGTCTGCGGTGAAGTCAGTGATGGCGTCCGGCAGCCAGCGCCGGAGGGCGGTGGGGTCCGCCAGGTAGGAGCGAGCGCCGGCAGCACTGGCGTGGACGTGCACGTCCTCGCGGATCGTGGCCCAGCCCCCGCCACGCCTCGGCGCGCGGTCGTACCCGGCGAGGTGCATCGTCACGACGTGGAGTCCTCGCCCCTTGGGCGTTCGAGCCGGTCCTCCTGCCGCTCCCGCATGGTGGGGAACAAAATGACCTCGCGCAGGGAGTGCTCGCCGGTCATCAGTTGGACCACGCGGTCCACGCCGATGCCCAGGCCGCCGGCGGGCGGCATGCCGTGTTCGATGGCGACCAGGAAGTCCTCATCCGCCACCTCGGCCTCCTCGTCGCCGCCGCTCTTCTTCGCCGCCTGTTCCAGCATGCGTTCTCGCTGGTCAACAGGATCGTTCAGTTCGCTGTATGCGTTGGCGAGTTCATATCCGAGCGCGAACAACTCCCAGCGCTCCACCACGGACGGATCGTCCACCTTCCGCTTGGCCAGCGGGGACAGTTCCGTGGGGTAGTCGAAGATGAACGTGGGCTGCACCAGCTTCGGCTCCACGAACTCTGACATCAGCGCGTCCAGCACCGTCCCCCAGGAGGCGCCCGCCTCCGGGTGCACGCCTCGCTGCCGCGCCACGTCCGTGAGCGACTCGACCGAGCGATGCTCGTTGAGGTCGATGCCGGTGTGCTCCAGGAGCGCGTGACGGTACGTGGTACGCGCGAAGGGCGGCTTCAGCGAGACGCGCTCCTCGCCGTGGACGAGTTCCGTCGTCCCGTGGATCTCCGTCGCGACATAAGCGAGGAGTTCCTCCAGCATGCGCGCCACGTCCTCGTAGTCGGCGTACGCCTCGTACGACTCAAGGAGCGTGAACTCCGGGTTGTGGCGGTAGGAGATGCCCTCGTTGCGGAAGACGCGACCGATCTCGAACACCTTCTCGAAGCCGCCCACCAGCAGGCGCTTCAGGTGCAGTTCTAGCGAGATGCGCAGGTAGAGGTCGCGGTCCAGCGCGTTGTGATGCGTCAGGAACGGCCGAGCGGCGGCGCCGCCCGCGTTGTCCTGCAGGACGGGCGTCTCCACCTCCAGGAACCCACGGTCGAGGAAGAACCGCCGGATGGCGGAGACCACGCGCGAGCGAGTGAAGGCAACCTCGCGCGAGCGCTCGTTGGCGATGAGGTCCAGGTACCGTTGGCGGTAGCGCGCCTCGATGTCCGAGAGGCCGTGGAACTTGTCCGGCAGCGGCCGCAGCGCCTTCGTGATCAGACGCCACGAGGCCACAGCCACCGTGACCTCGCCCGTGCGCGTGCGGAACACGCGACCGGTCACCTCGAGGAAGTCGCCGAGGTCCACCAGGTCGAGGTGCTCGAAGTCCTCCAGCGCATCGCGGCGGAAGTGCAGCTGGATGCGCCCGCTCTGGTCGCGCAGGTCGAGGAACGCGGCCTTGCCCATCACCCGCTGCGCTGTGACGCGCCCCACCACCGTCACCTCGACCTCGTGGTCGGCCTCCCCGGCATCGAGGAACGCCTGGGCCACCTCGGCGGCCGTGTGGGAGCGAGAGACGCGCGCGGGATAGGCGTCCGCCATCGACAGCAGGCGCTCACGCTTCGCCCGGCGCTGCTCGATGAGTTCTTCCTCGGACGGCATCCGCACCCTCCCCGTACCGTTTCACGTTCGCATATCGGGGGGATACGCGGCACTCCGCTGTGGGGTGGGGCGGGATAGCACCCACCGAGGGCGCTGGGCAGCCGACACTTCGGGCGATCCGGTGTAGGGGCGCAGCGTGCTGCGCCCTCGTTGCTCTCGACAGGCTTGCGGCGCGCTGAGGTTGCCTACGCCCCACCCGCGCGAGGCAGAATGGCGCTGGCGCGCAGCGCCGGCTACCGGAGGTCCGAGGGGCGCGTCGAACCGACGGGACGCCGGCGGGGCACCGAGGTCGGGATGCTAGGAGACCGAGGTGACGGTGAACTCCGTCTCGCCTCGCGGCGTCTGGATCTTCACCTTCTCGCCGCGCTTCTTGCCGATCAGCGCGCGCCCCACCGGGGACTTGTGGCTGATGCGGCCCTGCGACGGGTCCGCCTCCGTGGGGCCCACCAGCTGGTACTTCCGGCTCTTGCCGTCCGCACCCTTCACCGTCACGTTGGACCCCACCTGGACCGTCTTGGACTTGTGCGCCGCCGACTCATCGATGATGGAGGCGTTCTCCAGCACCCGTTCGATCTCGGCGATGCGGCCTTCCAGGAAGGCCTGCTGGTTCTTCGCGTCCTCGTACTGGGCGTCCAACTGGTCCGGGCCCAGTTCCTGGGCTTCCCGGATCAGGGCGGCGACCTCCGCACGGCGGACGGTCTTCAGCGTGTTCAGTTCGTCCACCAGGCGGTCGTGGCCAGCCTTGGTGAGCAGCGCCGGGTCTTCGGCCATGTCGGTGTGCCTCGCTCTGTGCGGCCGCCTCCTTCGAGGAGGCTCCTCCGAAGGCGACGGCCGGGCAGTGTGGGTGCGTAAACCAACAAGGCGGAC
This sequence comes from uncultured Dehalococcoidaceae bacterium, assembly GCA_964439675.1. Lineage (GTDB taxonomy): Bacteria > Chloroflexota > Dehalococcoidia > UBA2979 > UBA2979 > W-Chloroflexi-9. The sequence goes on along the minus strand of CAYTRA010000022.1, from coordinate 10,990 downwards.
TCACCGGATGCCGGCAAGTCCGCATTGAGTCGCGGGAGTATACCATTCCCCGCCCGCGCTGCGAATGTGTTTGAATGATTGCGCAGTTTACCTCTTTTCAGGCCTCCCGGTGTTAGACTTTTCGGGGGCGGGGACGGATTCGGGCATCGCCCGAACTGGGAGTGCGTGCCATTAACGCGACGCCCGTGCGCATCGCTGGCCTCGCCACGCTCTGCCTGGCCGCCGGCGCCCTGGGGGGCGTCTCCGGGGCGCTACTGGTGGACGCACTCGCAGACGACGCTCCCGCCGCGCCTCGTACGGTCGAGGTCACCCCGACACCCGACGCGAGTGAGCGCCTGCGGCTGTCGCTGGCGGAAGCGATGGAGTCCGTGGTCACGATCCTGGTGGACCTCCCGCCGGGCCAGACTGCGTCCGGTCAGCCCACCGAGCGCCAGAACTTCGGCACCGGCGTGGTCATTACCGCCGACGGGCTGGTGCTGACGAACCAGCACGTGGTGGAAGGCGCGACACGCATCCGAGTCGTCCTCCCGACCGGCGAGGAACGCGACGCGACCCTGGTGGCGGATGACGCCCCATTCCACGACGTCGCGCTGCTCCAGACGGACGGTCGAGGGCTGCGCACCGCACGCTTGGGCGACTCCTCGACGGCGGGTGTGGGCGATCCCGTGGCCGTAGTGGCGAGCGGCGTGGCCACCTTCGACAACCAGGCGAAGGTGGGCGTGGTGTCCGCAGCGGACGTGGCGTTCCCTCGCGAGGGGGTGATCCTGGAAGGGTTGCTCCAGACGGACGCGTCCGTGAACAACGGCGACTCCGGCGGCGCGCTTGTCAGTGCGGACGGCGAGGTCATCGGCCTGGTGACGTTCGTGGTGCGCACCAACGCCAACGGGCAGGAAGTGCAGGGCGTGGCCATGGCCCACGCGATCAATGACCTCAAGCCCTTCATCGAGGCGGTCAGCGCGACGGGCGTGAACCCTCGAGGCCGCATCGGCATCGAGCGGCTTGGGCGCCACCACGTGCCGCTCACGCCGGCCCTCGCCGCCGAGCGAGGGCTACCGATGTCGGATGGCGCGCTCGTCGTGGACGTGGAGGCGGAGAGCCCGGCGGCCCTCGCCGGTATCGCGGCGGGCGACGTGGTGCTGGCGGTGGACGGCGTGGCCGTGGCGGGGTTAAGCCCGCTTCCGAATCTGCTGGCTAGCGCTCAAGCCGGTGATCGGGTGACGCTGAGTGTCTGGCGTGACGGCCAGGTGCGAGACGTGGCCCTGGAGCCGCTCCCCGTCCGTGCTGCCGTCCGGAGTTCCGGATGACCGTCTCGCCGACCAGTCACGGGCCGCACCCACCCTGCACGGTGTCACGCGCCACCGCCCGCCTGTCCCGGGACCACCCCGCAGGCGTAGCGCGCGTGCTGATGGAGGATCGGCGATGACGCGTCCACCGGACGACTTCGACCGCGACGACGACTACGGCTTCGAGGACGACGACCTCCCGCAGGCGCCTCGCTTCTCCTCGCGCGAGGGAAGTCGAGGCGAGGGCGACTTCCTGGAGGACGAGGAGGAGGACTACGGCCGGCGAGCGCCGAACCCGCCTCGACCGGATCCGCCACTCTTCGCCCCCGTCGTCTTCGACGACGAGGAGGACGATCGTCGACGCTCCTTCCGCCCAGCCGCGGAGTACGAGAGCGACGCCGGGCTGCTGCGCGTGCTGGGCATCATCGCGGTGCTCGGCGTCGTCATCATTGCCCTCGTACTGCCGTGGTCGCCGATCTCGGTCGTGGGCGGCGGCGACGGCGACTTCCCGTCCGAGACGCGTGACCTGCCCCCGGTGCCGGAGGGACTCGTTGGCCTGAGCCGGCTCTTCGAGATCGAGGTCGCGCAGGAGTACGTGGGCCGTTCGCTCTCCGTGGAGATCCCGCTGGAAGACGCCGTGGAGGACGGCGCCAACCTCGCCGTGTACTCCTGGGCGGGCGACCGCTGGGAGCGCCTGGCGGCCGCGCAGCTGGACCAGGGCGGCAGCGTGGTGACCAGCACCATTCCCGCCCAGACCTCCGTCCTCTCGCTCGCCGTGCTGCAGCGCACGGCGCTGGCGCACAGCCTCGGCCTGATCGTGGAGGCGGGCCAGACGCCCGACCCCACGGGCCTGCAGAGCGCCTCCACCGTCGTCGTGCTGGGCGGCAACCTCCGCGGCGACGGCGATGGTGACGAGGGCACCATGACCGTGGTGCAGAACGCGCTCCAGCCGGCGCTGCAGGCCGCGGGCGACACCCCGGTCTACCTCGGCATCTCCGGTGATGTGAACGGCCGCGACATCCTGGCCACCGCGGAGAGCATCACCGCGCACATCGACGAGGTTCTGGAGGAGACGCAGGCGGTGAACGCGGGTGGCGTCTACCTGGAATACGCCGGCGTATCCGCCGAGCAGGGCGCTGCGTTCACCTCGCTGGTCACGCAACTGGACGAACGGCTGACGCAGGCGTCCCTGGGCCTCATCGTTGCCGTGCCGGCGGGTGCTTCGGCGGGGTACGACTGGGCCGCGCTGCAGGGGGCGGCGGACGCCCTCTGGGTGCGGGCGCCGCTGGACCCGGGCACGTTCTACGACACCGTCGGCTCGCTCCTCGATGGGGCGAGCGGCGTCGACGCCTCGCGCGTGGCGCTGATCCTGGACCGCCGGTCGGCGGTGGCCCACGGCAACGCGCCCGCCGAGCCGATCGCGCTACTCCAGGCGCTGACCACCGCGAGCGCCATGGACTTGAACGTGGACGCTATCGGCCCCGGCTCGCCGGTGACCATGCGCACGCAGTACCTCGGCACCGGCGATGCCGCCCTGCACTGGGACGAGGCGGCCCGCGCCGTCTCCTTCACGTACCAGGACAACAACCTGGAGCACCAGGTCTGGATACAGAACCGCTACTCGCTCGCGTTTGCACTCGATGCGGCGAGGGACGCCGGGTTCGGAGGTGTCGCCATCGCCTCGGCGTCCGCGGAGGCGGGACACCCGGACGTGTGGGAGCCGGTGGCCGAGTTCATCGAGCAGGGCACGGTCACGCTCCTGAAGCCCTATGGCCCGTACCTCACCCCCTGCTGGGAGGCCTCTGACGGGGACATCGAGGGCCAACCGGCGTGCTGGACGGAGGAGGCAGACACCACCGCCGTGGTCTGGCGCGCCCCGGAGGACGAGGGCGCGTACACGGTACGCCTCGTGGTCTCGGACGGCGTCACGTTCGTCGCGCAGGAGGTGCTCCTGCGCGTCGGCGAGGAGGAGCCGGAGGAGACGGAGACGCCGGAGCCGACCGAGGAACCCGCGGAGGCCCCGACCGAGACTCCAACGGAGACCCCAACGGAGACCCCAACGGAGACTCCGACCGAAACTCCAACCGAGACCCCGACGGAGACGCCGACCGAGACCGCGACGGCCACCCCCACCGAGACGGGGACGCCCGCGCCTACCGCCACCGGCGGCCCCGCCGGCCCGGCGGGCAACGAGTAGGGGCGCGGGGGAAGCGTGGCATCGCGCGGGGGGCCTCGAGTGATCGCGGGCGCCGCGCGCGGCACGGTGCTGCGCTGGCCGAAGTCGGGTGGGACGCGTCCCCCCACCCGCCGCCTCCGCGAGTCGCTCTTCTCGATGTTTCAGGCTGCGCAGGTCTCGTTCGACACCGTACTGGACCTATACGCGGGGAGCGGCGCACTGGGCATCGAGGCGCTCTCCCGGGGAGCGCTCGAAGCGACGTTTGTGGAGTCGGACGCTCGCGCGGCCTCGGTGATCCGGGAGAACCTGCGGCTGGTGCGCATGGAGGACCGGGCGCGCGTGCACGTGGCGCGCGTGGGCCGATGGCGTCCGCCGGAGGGCGCGCGCTACACGCTGGTGCTGGCCGATCCCCCGTATGATGACGCCGCGCCGTGGGCCGCTGTGGAGGCTACGGTGCAGGGCGCGCTGGCGGAGGACGCCGCTGTGGTCGTGGAGCGGAACGCGCGCAGCGAGGCGCCCGATTCCCTGGCCGGACGCCCGCTCTGGCGCGACCGCCGGCAGGGGATGGGCGCGGTCGCCGTCTATCGCCGCACGGACGCGGGCGATACCGTGACGGACAACGACGAGCGCCCGGACGGGGATCCGAGGCGCGACACACACCGAGATCCGGAGGGGACTGCTTCATGACGGTTGCGCTGTACGCGGGTCGGTTCGACCCCGTCACGAACGGACACCTGGACATCGCCGCGCGGGCGGCGAAGATTTTCGACCAGGTGGTGATCGGCGTGGCCGCCAGCCGCTCCGCGCTCTTCTCTCTGGACGAGCGCATCTCCCTGTTCGAGGAGGCCCTCGCGCGCGCGGAGTTGCCCAACGTGCGGGTCACCGCCATCGCGGGGCTGACGGTGGACGAGGCACGGGCGCAGGGCGCCCAGGTGCTGGTGCGCGGCCTGCGCGCCGGCGACTTCGGCTATGAGTTCGACATGACGCTGATGAACCGCCACATGGCTCCGGACATCGACTCCGTGTACCTCATGACCTCGCTGGAACATTCCTACGTGAGCGGGACGCGGATCCGCGAGCTGGCCTCGTTTGGCCGGGACGTGAGCGAGTTCGTGCCGCCGGCGGCCAACGCGGCCATCCTGAAGAAGTTCGCCGAGAAGTAGGCGAAGCAGACGAGCCGGTCCGCCCGGGCCGGACGCTCCCCGCATCAGAGGACACCACCAGAGGAGGCGGACCATGGACCTGCTCCACCTGGTCGACCGGCTCGAGGAGTTGGTCGCGGGCGCCCAGAAGATGCCGATCGGCAACCGGGCCATCCTGGACCGGCGCCGCATGCTGGACCTCATCGACCAGATGCGCATCGCCATCCCCCACGAAGTCCGCGAGGCGCAGGACATCGTCGCGCAGCGCGACGCGATCAAGCGCGAGGCGGAGGAAGAGGGCCGCATCATCGTGGCCCAGGCGGAGGAGCGCGCCGCCGACCTGGTCGAAGAGCACGCCATCTCCGAGGCGGCCAAGCGCCGCGCGGAGGAGATCGCCACGGAGGCGGAGCGCCGCCTGGAGCAGCAGATCGACGCGGCCAACCGCGACATCGAGCAGCGCATCCAGGAGTCGCGGCGCATCGCGCGGGAGCAGATGCACGCGGCGGACGAGTACGCGCGCGAACTGCTGATCCGGCTGGAGCGCCAGTTGCAGGCGTTCCAGAACTCCATCCGCGCCGGCGTGCAGCAACTGGAGCCGCCACCGCCGTCCTACCAGGAAGCCATGCCCCCGCTGGACGATCGCGTGGAAGACCTGCGCCAGGCCTCCCAGCCTCCGGCCCCCGCCCCTGAGGCGATGCCACGCTACGAGGACCCCGCGCCACGCGAGGCCTACCGCGAGTTCGACGAGCCCTCGTGGGTGCGCGAGTCCGCCTCGCGCGAGGAGCGGTCCAACGACGAGGAACTGGAGAACCTCCTGCAGCCTCGCCGCCCGCAGGCTCGGATGGCGCTGGAGGACGATCCCGTTCCGCCGGCGGAGCCTGCGGAGCCGGGAGTGATCGACGACTTCGAGCACGAGCCGCTGGACGACGACCCCATGATCCGCCCCGCCCGCGAGCGTCGCGAGGACTGGGACTAGAGTCACGGACTAGAGTCTGGGACTAGCGGTTCGCCGACCGAGGCCGGCGCCAGAGGTTCGCGAGCAGGCCGTCCACGTAGGCGCGCACGTCGGCGCCTGCCCGGCCATCCAGCATCTCCACGCCGTGCGCGCGCCCCGGGTAGATCTCCACGTGCTCGGGCGGGAGGGCGGCGGCTTCCTGGAACTCCTCCATGGAGTACGCCGCTGAGAGGTCGTCCCGTGACGCCGCGAGGGCCAGGCGGTCCTCCAGCAGTGGAGCGACTTCGAGCGCCATCACCACGTCAAACTCGCTGGGGACGGAGAGGCCGACGACGCTGATGTCCGGGTGCCCGGCGGCGGCCACCATCGCCAGCGCTCCGCCCATGCCGGCGCCCACGAGCACGATGTCCTCGTACCCCGCCTCCTGCGCGTAGGTGATGGCCGCGTCCACGTCCTGCAGCATGCCGGCAATGTCGTCCGGTTCGCCCTCGGACGCTCCGTGGCCGCGGAAGTCGACGGTGAGCGAGGAGATCGCCGGGGTGCGGGACTGGCGGGCGAAGGTCCACCAGGACGACTGGTCCTCGCGGTACTCGTGCAGGTAGATGGCCACGCGCTCCGGGTGGGTGACCCACAGGCGAGCGTCCAGCGCCAGCCCGTCCTCCGTGACCAGCGTCACCTCGTTCGCGCCGGAGGCGCGCTCGCGCAGCGGCACCTCGTCCTCGCTGCACGCGAAGAGAGCGAGGGCGAGCACGGGGGCCGCCAGCCAGAGGAACCAGTGCTGGCGGCCCATCTGCCTCCTACTTCACCACGAAGTTCAGGAGGCGGCCGGGCACGTAGACGACGCGGACCACCTCCTTGCCGGTGACCTGGGAGGCCAGGTTGGCGTCCTCCATGGCGGCGGCGCGCGCCTCGTCCTCTGAGGCGTCCGGGGCGATGGTGATGCGCGCGCGCACCTTGCCGTTCACCTGCGCGGCGATCTCAACCGTGTCGTGCACGGTCAGCGCCTGGTCGAACGCCGGCCATGCCTGCTGGTGCACGGAGTACGGCCCACCGACGCGCTCCCACAGTTCCTCCGCGATGTGAGGGACGGCGGGCGCGGCCATCTGCAGGAGCAGACGCACGGCCTCGTCCCAGGAGGCGCGGTCGGCCTCGCCCTGGTCGCGCCGCTTCTGGAGGGCGTTCGTCAGTTCCATCATTGCCGCGATGGCGGTGTTGAAGTGCTTCGCCTCGTAGTGCTCGCCCACCTTCTTCAGCGCCGAGTGCGCGGCCACCCGCAGGTCTCGGTCGCCCTCGCTGCTCGGGGCGCCCTCGACCATCGAGGGCGGGTCCGTGACCACGGCCCACATGCGGCTCAGCCAGCGGTGGACGCCCACGATGCCGTCGACGTCGTACGGCCCGCCCTGGTCCCAGGGGCCCAGGAACATGAGGTAGGCCCGGAACGTGTCCGCGCCCCAGCGCGCGACCTGGTCGTCCGGGGCGACTACGTTGCCGCGAGACTTGGACATGCGACGGCCGTCCGGCCCCAGGATCTGGCCCTGCGCGAAGTAGCGAGTGAATGGCTCGTCGCCGGGCACCAGCCCCATGTCCCGCGCCACCTTGTAGAAGAAGCGCGAGTAGAGCAGGTGCATCGTGGCGTGCTCGGAGCCGCCCGTGTACTGGTCGACCGGCAGCCATGCGTTGGCGGCTTCCGTGGAGAGCGGCGCATCCGTGTTCGTGGGGTCGGTGTAGCGCATGAAGTACCACGAGGAGCACATGAACGTGTCCATCGTGTCCGTCTCGCGGCGCGCGGCGCCCTCACACTGCGGGCAGGAGGTGTTCACGAACGCCTCGGAGAGCGCCAGCGGAGACTGGCCCGTCGGCAGGAACTGCACGTCGTAGGGCAGTTCCACCGGCAGTTGGTCCTCAGGCACCGGAACGGTGCCGCACTCCTCGCAGTAAACGATGGGGATGGGAGCGCCCCAGTAGCGTTGGCGGGAGATCAACCAGTCGCGCAGGCGGTAGTTCACCTTGCGCTCGCCGATGCCCCGCTCCTCCAGCCACTCGATGGCGCGGTCGATGGCCTCCGCCTTGTACAGGCCGTCCAGCCACTGGCTGTTGATGGCCGGCCCGTCACCCGTGTAGGCCGCACCCTCGAAGTCCGCGGGCGGCTGCACGGTGCGCAGGATGGGCAGGTCGTAGGCCTTCGCGAAGTCCCAGTCGCGCTGGTCCTGGCCGGGGACGGCCATGATCGCCCCGGTGCCGTACGAGGTCAGGACGTAGTCCGCCAGGTAGATGGGCACGGGCTGCTGGTTGAAGGGGTTGATGGCGTACGCGCCCGTGAAGACGCCGCGCTTCTCGACGGGGCCCTCCGTGGACAGCCGCTCGATCTCGGTCGTCCGCCTGACCCGCTCGATGAACTCGTCCACCGAGGCGCGCTGCTCTGGCGTGGTGATCTGGTCCACCAGCGCATGCTCCGGAGCCAGCACGGCGAAGGTCATGCCGAAGGCCGTGTCCGGGCGGGTGGTGTAGACACGGAAGGAGAGACCCTCGTGGCCCTGCACCTGCATGCTGAACTCGGCGCCTTCCGAGCGGCCGATCCAGTTGCGCTGCATGACCTTGACGTGCTCTGGCCAGTCCATGCCGTGGTTTTCCAGCAGTTCGTCCGCGTATCGCGTGATGCGGAAGAACCACTGCTCCATCTCGCGCTGCACAACCTCCGTGTCGCAGCGCTCGCAGCGGCCGTCCACCACCTGCTCGTTCGCCAGCGTGGTGTTGCAGGAGGGGCACCAGTTGGCGGTGGCCTGCTTCCGGTAGGCCAGGTCCCTGTGGAACAACTGGAGGAACCACCACTGGGTCCAGCGGTAGTACTCCGGCTGGCTGCTGTCGACCTCTCGCTCCCAGTCGAACATCGCGCCCATGGCGCGCAACTGGCCGCGCATGCGCTCCACGTTGGCGTTCGTCCAGTCTCGAGGATGGCGTCCGCCCTTGATGGCGGCGTTTTCCGCGGGCAGGCCGAAGGCGTCGAAGCCCATGGGGAACATGACGTTGTAGCCGCGCATGCGGTAGAAGCGCGCCAGCGCGTCGCTGGGCGCCATGGCCCACCAGTGCCCCACGTGCAGGTCGCCCGAGGGGTACGGGAGCATGGTCAGCTGGTAGCGGTTCTCGCGGCCCTCTACGTGGTCGGGCGTGCGGTAGATGCCGTCGCGCTCCCAGCGTTCCCGCCAGCGCGCTTCGAAGTCCGCCGGCTGGTATCGGCCGGAGTCGGTCTGGGCTTCTGTGGTCATGGTGCCTCGTCCTGCGTTCGTCAGGAGCACGGGCGAGCCGCGCTCGGAGGTGGGAGTGGGCGATCACGCCCAGGCGACGCCGCGCGCAGCGACGTCGCCTACGTAAGGACGAGGAGGAGCGCACCCGGGGCGCTGGTGAACGCGATGCCGAACTCGGTCTCGTTCATGGTCACTGAAGTATCGGAACCGGGGCCGTGAAGCGTCAACCGGATGCGCAACATGAGCGAGCGCTACGCGGCGAAGATGAATGCGATCAGCAGGGGCAGGCCCAGCACCGTCGTGAACAGCAAGCGCTTCGCCTCCGCCAGGCGCGCCTGTGGCTCCTTCGTCGCCAGCGCGCGGCGCATCTGGAACAGCGTCACCACCACGTAGATGACGAACAGCGCGATCAGGACGGGCATGCGGCCTCCTCGAGGGCGACTTCCGCCTCAGTCTGCGAGCGCCGCCGCTCGGCGTCCACACATCGAGGGTCCTCGACACATCGAGGGTGTTCGGGCCTACTGGTCGACGATGCGGAGCAGCGGCTGGCCGAACGTGAGCACGTACACCTGGTTGCCGACCTGCGCGATCGAGGAGATCGACCCCACGCCCGTGGCGATCAGGACCGGCTCGGCGCCCTCGGAGGCCGTGGAGAGCGCCCAGAGTTCGCCAGCGCAGTAGTCGCCGTAGACGTACGCGCCCTCGATGGCGGTGGCGCTGACGCCGCGCGCCACCACGCCGCCGGTCACGGAGCAGCGGCCGCCGCTGTGGTCGTAGACCGCTACGGGTGGGGTGAGACCGTCCCGGTTGCACTCAGAGGCGCCGTAGCAGGCTTCGCCCTCCAGGATGTTCCAGCCGTAGTTCTCGCCGGCGCGGAAGATGTCCACTTCCTCCCACGCGCCCTGGCCGACATCCGCCCCCCAGAGGTCGCCCGTCATCGGGTCGAAGTTCATGCGCCACGGGTTGCGCAGCCCGTACGCCCAGACCTCCGGCGCCCCCGCCTCACCGTCCGCGAACGGATTGTCCGAGGGGATCGCGTACGGCTCGTCCTCGCTGCTCTCGGTCACGTCGAGGCGGATGATGCTGCCGAGGATCGTGGCGGGGTTCTGGCCGTTGCCGTGCGGGTCGCCGCCGGAACCGCCATCGCCGAGGCCCAGGTAGAGCATGCGGTCCGGGCCGAAGCGGATCGCCCCGCCGTTGTGGTTGGCGTACGGCTGCTCCTGCTCCAGCACCACCAGTTCGCTGGCCGGATCGATCGCGCCGTCCTCGCCGGCCTGGAAGCGGCTCAGGACGGTGCGACGCGGGTCGGACGCGGAGTAGTAGAGCCAGACATGACGGTTCGTCGAGAACTGCGGGTCGAGCGCCACCGAGAGCAGGCCCTCCTCGTTGCCCTCTCTGCGCACGCGGTCGGTGATGTCCAGGATCGGCGTCGCCTCGCCCTCGCGGATGCCGTAGACCACGCCCCCCTGGTCCGCCAGCGCCACCTCGTAACCGCCGAGGGGATACGAGAGCAGTTCGACTGGCCGCTCCAGCACGACCGACTCGTACGCCGGCACCAGCCCGACCGTCCGAGGCTGCTCCACGGCCGGGGGGAAGGTGGGCGTGGGACGCGGTCCGCTGCTCGTGGCCGTCTCGGTGGGCGCACTCGGCGACGTCACATCCGCCGTCGTCGCGCTCGTCGTCGGCGTGGAGGTCGCCTCGGCGTCACCGCCGGAGTCAAGACAGCCCGCCGCGACAGAGGCGAGTGCGAGCGCGCAGAGCAGGGCGGCGATGCGGGCCACGGGGCGGTTCAGTGGCATGCGTCCTCCGGGTGAGCGTTCAGACGGTCGCGAGAGGTGGAGCGACAACAACGTACGTGGATGCGAGAGTGTGGGGCCGGAGGAACCATGGTAGGCGAGACCCACAGAGCAGAGGCAGCAGCGCTGGACGCAGACATCGCTGTCATCGGCGCCGGTGTCGTGGGCCTGGCGGTCGCGGAACGCCTCGCGCGAGGTGCTTCGGTGGTGGTGGTCGAGCGCAACGAGGCGTACGGGCGCGAGACCAGCGCGCACAACACCGGCATCGTCCACGCCGGGATGTTCTATGAGACCGGGAGTCTGAAGCACCGCCTGTGCCTGGAGGGCAACGCCCTCCTCCACGAGTGGGCGGATGCCCGCTCCGTGCCGCTCCTGCGCTGCGGCAAGTTGATCGTC